>VGWG01000010.1 GCA_016873675.1 Lentisphaerota bacterium
ATGATCAAAAACCGTTTGCATGGGTGACATTTTATGATCACATGCAGGAGCAAAGCAAGATTACGATTATGATTACGATTAAGTAACCCTCATCAGAACTGCCATGCGCCCCGTGCGGGGTGTGTCGATCAGGGAAAAGTCCGCTTGACATTATTGATCTGTTCGGGCATCCTCATGTCCTCTGATCATGCGTCGGAGACGCTGCTTCGGGCCGGTCTCGATCAGGCGATATGCGGTTTGATTATCGCCACGATCGGTGCCACGGAGGGTCTTATGAGAAAGTGTATAGGGTATGCGGTGCTCGGCGGTCTGTTAGTGGGCATGCCGGTCTGGGCGGCGCTTGGTCAGGTTTCATCCCAAGCGGTTCCGGCCCTGAAGGCCTCTTTTGAGAAGAGCCTGCAGGCGATCATCGCCAATTACGAAGGGGCCGTGAAGAACTGGACCGGCAGCTATATCGCCGCCTTGAAAACCCTTCAGGTCAAACTCCAGAAAACCGGCGATTTTGATGGGTGGACCGCTGTGGAGAATGAATTGGCCCGCATAAACGCCGATCCCGATGCCAAGCCGGGGATTCCCCCCGACGCGATTTCGCGGGTGGATGCGCTTTTGGCGCTGCAGACGAAGTTTCGGGATGTTCCCTCGCAATTGGCCTTGGACAAGAATCAGAAAATCGTGGCCCTCAGCCAGCGGTATATCGCGAGCCTGACGGCTCTGCAGACGACCCTGACCAAGCAGGGACGGATGGAAGAGGCGCTTGTCGTGAACGCCGAGATCAAGCGTGTCAAGGGAAGTGCCGAGGTGGTGATGGCCGAGTTTGAGCTGTCGAGTCCTGCGATGCACGATGGGAAGGGCCTGCCGCCCACGGAGGATGCGTCCGTGCCTGTCGGAAGCGACCCTGCGGTGAAGGCGCCTGCTCCGTTAAATGAGGCGGTCGATGTCGTGACGTACGTGGGCAAGGCCCCCGTGTCTGCAGACAGCACGTTCAAGCCCTTGCGGCTTCTCCAGACGCCAGCGATGGGGGTCAAACGGAAGCTGAGTGTGTCGGCCCTGATGACGTCGGATTCCTCTGAGACCGGGGTCAGCAGCGGCGACTATTACGGGTTGTACAAGAGCTCGTCCGGAACCACGAGTTGCCGGGCCCGCGTGGGCCTGAAGTCCATGGCATCGGGCTCGGTGTTGTCAAATCTCATTGTGGTGGTTGAGTACTACAGCAAGGAAGTGAAGTCAACCTCTGGAAAGATCACTCCGGAGAAGATGTTGTTCCGACGCGTCACAATCCCCAAGGTTGACACGCTGGGCGTCTGGCTTGACTTTCCCGATGCCTCGATCTACCGGTCCTCCTACAAGTCCAGCTCCCTGTACGGATCCTCCTACACGTACAAGAGCGGAAGGACGTTCTATGGGATTGTCGTCAGCGTATACGAAGCCGACAAGACGTTGATCTTTCAGGCGGTGTCCGCCAGCACGCTTCTTACCCTTGCCCCGGTAGCGCTGCCAAGCGAATGAACCGGGCACCCCGAACCCGTGCTCAGGTCCGCCGGCGGCGCAGGTGGGAGGGCGGGATCTTGAGGAAGATGCGGTATTTGGCGACGGTCCGGCGCGCGATCTGAATCCCCGTTTTCTGCAAGGCGTCCTGAATCGCCTGGTCGGAAAGCGGATTAATCCGATCTTCGGCGGCGACGAGTTGGGTGATCCTGTCCTGAACGGTGCGGTTGGAGATGTCCGTTCCGGCGTCGGTTTTCAATCCCGTCGTGAAGAAATACTTCAATTCGAAGAGGCCGACCGGCGTCCGCATGTATTTGTTGGCGACCGTGCGTGAAACCGTTGTCTCGTGGACGCCGACCGTGGCGGCGACGGCGGCCATGGTCATCGGGCGGAGATGCCCGACCCCTTTGTCGAGAAACTCCTGCTGTGCGGCGACGATTTCCGAGGCGATGCGATGGATGGTCCGCTGCCGCTGGTGAATGCTCTTGATCAGGAAGACGCCGGCCCGGATCCGCTCGCGGATGTAGGACTTGACCTCGGCTGTGACCTCGGGGTTCTCCAGTAGACGGCGGTAGTGGGCGCTGATGCGGACGTGGGGGAGCCGGTCGTCGTCGACGACGACCACGAAACGTCCGGCGACCTTGCGGATGACCACCTCGGGTTCGACATATTCGGTGGTTTCGGTGGAAAAGGCGCAACCCGGGCGGGGGTCGAGCGAGCGGATCAGCGTCACGGCCCGCTCGAAGGTCTCCGGATCGGTGCGGAGGGACTTGATAATGGCCCTGCGGTGGTTGGCCGCCAGGTCCTCCAGATGGGCGTCGACAATGGCGCGCGCCAGCAGGTGGTCTGGCGTGGCCGGCAGGGCGCGCAACTGCAGCAGCAGACACTCGCGGAGGGTGCGCGCACCGATGCCGATCGGATGGAAGTGCTGAACAGCATCCAGAACCGCTTGTAGTTTCTCGACGGTGGTGCCGGCCTGAAAGGCGAGTGATGGGAGATCCGATTTGAAATACCCGTCCTCCTCGATATGCCCGATGATCAGTTCAGCCAAGCGGACGTCGTCGTCGTTCAGATCGGCAAGCGGGATCTGGTCGAGGAGGTGGTCCTGCAGGGAGACCGGCTGCCGGATCGAGTCGAGCATGTACTGGTGCCGCTCCTCAGCATCCTCGGAAGCGGGCGCGTTTTCCATGCCCTGTAAGAAATAGTCGCGCCAATTGTCGTCCAGCTTGGTCAGCGCGTCGAATTCCGAGTCAAAATCCAGAGGCGCGTCCGCGGCCGCAACCGGCTCCGGTTGCGGCTGTTCCGCTTCGATTGAGACTTCGGATGGGTCCCGCACGTCCTCAATCACCGGATTCTGCTCCATCTCCTTCTGAATCACGGCCCGCAACTCGAGGAGGGGCATCTGGAGCATCTCGAGGGACTGACGCAACTGCGGCGCCAGAATCATCATCTGGCGCTGTTGTTGATTAAGACTGAGGGAGAGTGCAGCCATAGGTCGATTCTCTAGAATCGCTTCCCATGATAGGCGATGCGCAGCGGACATGCAAGCATAAGCAGCACTTCTTGGCGTGAAAAATGCTAAAACCCGTGACGAAACGCGCCAGCAAGAAGCGCTGTCCCTCCGGGTTTTTCTCGGGATGATTCATCCCGAATGCGGCCTTTGAGACCGCAAAAATAGCACCGTCACCTATCCCCCAATACACCCGAGAGCGCAAAAAAAAAGAACCCCGGATTTGTTAATTCCGAGGTTCTTCTTTCTAAGATTCCGCGTCTTACTTCGGGATTTCTACCTTCGGAACCGCAACCTTGGGAGCTTCGACCTTCGGAACCGCAACCTTGGGAACCTCAACCTTCGGAACCGCAACCTTCGGAACCGCAACCTTCGGGGCCTCGACCTTCGGAACCGCAACCTTCGGGGCCTCGACCTTGGGGACGCTCGAGCAACCGACGGTCACCGCACACACAACCAGCAGACTCAACAATGACTTCATCGCTACCACCCTTCTTGTTACGTGTTTGTTCGCCGCTGACACCTGCCAGCGGCCATCCATATGCGCCCAAGTTGAAGCCCAAGTGCGATAAGGATGGCGTCACTGTATAGCGCCAGCCCTTTCGTGTCAAGAACGATCAACAGCAGATTAAGATCAAGATTAGGATTACGATTGTGAACAGCAAAACCGCGCTGACAACAAGAAGCGCTGCCAGCGCAAAGCCTGTCCTCGTCTGCAGTCGCGATTGTTGCCGATCAACTGCCCGCGACTGCGCCGATGGCCATGACGATTGCATAGAATGGTGGAGGCGGGGGGAGTTGAACCCCCGTCCGAAACGGCTTCCTCCAAGCATCTACGCGCGTGTCCCGTGCTTTAATCTCGCGGCAGGGAACGTCCCCGAGCCAACTGCCCCTACCGCCAGCGGCCACGAAATTACAAGCGTGACGCCCCGGCCACCCGGACGCCAACAGGGCCTGCTTTATTACGCAGACAGCCCCTAGCAGACTTCAGGGTGTCCACGTCGCGGCAACTTAGGCCGCGAGAGCCAAGTCTTGGTTGGCTGTTGTGTTTTTTCCCGCGTGTTTTACGAGGCCAAGCAGGATTCCTCGGCGCGCAGCTTGGGTTGCAACCATCCCGTCGAAACCGGTCGCCCCCAGTGATTGGTTAAAGAATAGCAGGTTGCTCCGCCGGATGCAAGTGTTCTGTGTGTGGGTGTGTGAGTGTGTGAGTATGTGTGTGTGGGTGTCCGGAACGGGGCTACACAACCGGCAGTTCGGTTTTAGTGGCGGCCTGCAACTGTATCTCGCGCAGGGTGCCGTCGGGCAGCCGCACGCGATACGACCCCGAATGGTCGGCCGTCAGCGTGGCGGCGATCAGCCGCCTGTCCTGCCAGCGCAAATCGACCGTCACCCCCCCGCGGGCGCGCAGCCCGGTCACCGCCCCGCAGCTCCAGGCCGGCGGCAGGGCCGGGAGGAGGTCAATGAGCCCGTCATGGCTTTGCAGCAGGAGCTCCGCCATGCCGGCGGTCGCGCCGAAATTGCCGTCGATCTGGAACGGCGGATGGTCGTCGAACAGATTCGGGAGCGTCTTTTCCCGCAACAGTCCGAGGATATGGGTGTGGGCCGCCGCGCCATCGCCCAGACGGGCCAGGAAGTTGATGAGCCAAGCCTTGCTCCAGCCGGTGTGTCCGCCGCCATGCGCGAGGCGGCGGGTGACCGTGGCGCGAGCCGCGTCAAAAAGCGCCGGCGTCCGCCCGCGGGTAATCTGGGTCAGGGGATGGAGGCCGATGAGAGACGAAATGTGACGATGCCCCGGCTCGCATTCCTCGTAATCCTCGATCCATTCCTGCACAATGCCCAGACGCGGGCTGACCTTGACGGGTGCCAGATTCGCCTTGACGGTGCGCAACCGAGCCGCAAAGGCGGGCTCGTCGAGGTCCAGCAGCGCCAGGACCTCCAGACAATCATCGATCAGTTGCGCGATCAGCGCGAGATCCATCGTCGCGCCATAGGTGAACATGCTGTGCGAACCATCGGCCGCGACAAAGGTGTTTTCGGGTGAGTGGCTGGGGCTGGTCACCAGTTTCCCGGCGCAAGGCGTGCCCGCTGGCGCTTCAACCAGGAAGTCGCAGGCAAAGGTCACGGCGCCCCGCATCAGCGGCCACAGCCGGTCGGCCAGCAATTTCCGGTCGCCGCTGAAGCGGTAATGCTCGAGGCAATGCGTGGCGAGCCAGATTGAGCCCATGGGCCAGATGCCGCACGCGCCGTCCATAGGCTCGACGCAGCCATGGACATCGCACACGTGGTGAGCCACCCAGCCGTCGCACCCGTAGAGCTTGCGGGCCGCTTCGTGGCCTGCGGGCGCAATCAGGCTCATCCAGTAGAACAACGGCTCCTGGCACTCGATCAGATTTGTCGGGCCCGTGAGCCAGTAGTTCATCTGCATGTTGATGTTGGTGTGATAGTCGCTGTCCCACGACGGTGACATCTGGTGCGCCCAGACCCCCTGCAGGTTGGCAGGCAGCGAGCCGGGACGGCTGGCACTCATGATCAGATAGCGTCCGTAGTGGAAATAGAGCGCCTCCAGGCCGGGATCCTCCTCTCCCTTCTTCACGCGCGCCAGGCGCTCGTCGGTCGGCAAGGCATCGCCGGGCGAGGCGGGCAGTTCCAAGCGGACCCGGTCAAAGAGTTGGCGGTGCGCGGCGATATGGTCGGCGCGAAGCTGTTCCCAGCTCTTACCAGAGGCAGCCGTCATCACCGCGCGGCAGCGGCCGACGGCATCGGCAGACAGATCGCCGGGCGCCACGTACGACGTTGCGACCGCCAGACGCAGTTCCACGGCATCGGCGCCGCGCACGCGCAAGCAGTCTTCATCGGCGATCAGCCTGCCGCCGGTCACACGGGCCTGCAGGAGCAGGGCAAAGCGCATGCCGCCGCGGGTCAGGCGTCCGGTCAGCAGGAGGTGCCCGTCCGGTGTGGCCACACGCGACTGCACATCCTGCTCGCGCTGCAGATTGATATCCACGTCTCCGCGGCCGGGATCAAACGCGATCCGGGTGCAGATCAGTTGATCCGGAGCCGAACAGAAATGCTCCCGCTGCTGGCGAACGCCGCGATAGCGTAACGTCGTGGTGGCCATGCCGGTGGACAGGTCCAGCGCGCGCTCATAGTCGTAGGTGGCATAGGCGGTCTGCCACCAGGCGCCTCCGGGAGCGGGATTGAAGAAGTTTGACTCGTGACTGGGCCGGGCGCCGCCACCGACCCAGTCAATCACCAGTTCGCCGGCACTCTGGTAGGGGTCGATGTTACGTTCGGGCGAAAGCAAGGATTTCTCAGCCAGATCATAGGCCTCTTGATTGCGGCCCGAGAAAAGGAGCGCGCGAATCTGCGGCAGCGCCTGCCCGGCCAGCGGGTTGCTGCGGTCGATGCGGGTGCCCTCCCAGAGCGACTCCTCGTTAATCTGAATCCGTTCGCGCGCCACGCGGCCAAAAACCATGGCGCCGAGACGGCCATTGCCCAGCGGCAGCGCGTGATGCCAATTCCAAGCATGCACGCGATACCACAGGCGGACCGGGGATGAGTGGGTGGATGTTTGCATAGTTATTCAGTCGAAAGTGAAAAAAGGCTATGTTACCCGCATTCGGGCCAGGATGCAAAGAGATTCCACGCAGAATACCCTTGTGCGATGTGCCGCTGTGTAGTACTGTCTGGAATGCATTCGACGCGGGTTTGGAACGCGCGTCTCGTCTCGATAGAGGGTGTCTGGGGATGGCGGAACAACCGGTCAGGGTCAGCTCGTTCAAAGCCCGTTTTAGCTGGCGGGATGTGGCAGACGCGGCGCGCACAACGGTGCGGAAGGAAGAAGGCGTGAAGGAGCCCGGTCGTGACTGGAAACGACGGGTGCTCCTCGCCGAGCATTCGCCCATCCGGCAGATCATGTTCAAGTGGAAATGGGTCAATCTGCCCTATTGGGTCAGCGTCCACTTCGTCCGCCACAAGATCGGCATCGAACATTTCGTCAGCACACAGCGGACCGATCGGACCGGCCTCAATCGCGAGGCGATCCCCCAATCGGCCTGCGTGATGCATGAATGCCTCGCCAACGCCCAGGCGCTCATCTTTATTTCACGCAAACGGCTCTGCCGTCAGGCCTCGCCGGAAACGACCGCCGCCTGGCAACGGGTGCTCGACGAGGTGCGGCCAATCGAACCCGAGCTCCACGGAGTCTGCGTTCCCGAGTGCGTCTATCGCGGATTCTGCCCCGAGTTTAAAAGTTGCGGGTACGCCGACACGCCCGCCTTCCGGCAGGCGCTCACCGCCTATCGGGGAGCCAGCCCCGACCCCGGATAGCGGAAGGCTCGCTCCTCGGCCGGGCGCGGATGCCCGTCTGCGGGTTACTGGGTGAGGGGTTCGAGCACCGGGTCTGCGAAGGTGACCGTGCCTGCGATCTCGCCTTCGATGGCCAGGCGGATGAATCGCGTTGGCGGACGCAGGCTGTTCTCCAGTTTTCGATCCATCGCGGTCCAGCCATCCCGATCCCGCTTGATTTTCGGCGGATCCTGGATCTCCCGCACCACTAGGGGGTGGTCACCGGAGCCGGATTCCCCGAGTTGTTCAATGACGAATACCGCATGACCCGCGAAGTCTGAGGCCTTGAGAAAGCGGACTTTGATCTGGAGGGTTTTCGCGTCAGCGCGGGCGATCCGAACCGGCGGCGATTCAATGCGGAAACGGGCCGGGCCATTGGTGACTGTGACGGCGATGCCGTCCCGCATCGCGGCGAGGGTGGTCGCCCGCGGATTGTCGAGCCGGACACGCCATCCCGAGAGCGAGGCGCCATCCGTTGAGACGGGAAGCGCCGGCAGGAGGTTTTTGGGTGAGGTTGGCGCGACCGCCGACAGCTCGCTGGCGGGCAGGATGAGGGGGCCGTCGGCGGCGGCTGGTGGGCGCATCCGGGCGATTCCGAGTCCGGCCGCCCCCGCGAGGAAACCCGTGACAGCCGCCACGAGGGCGATGCGCTTCCAGCGGCGCGCGACCCGGCTGAGACGGGTGAGTTCGCTGACTGGCGTGACGCCATGGGCGAGTTGGTCGGGGGTACTTGCCGGGGAGAAAGAGACCGCCTCGCGGATGGCGGAGAGGTGCCTGCGGGGGTCGCGCTCGAGGAACGGGGTGTCGGTTTCGGCAAACCCGGCGGCGAGCAGGGCTGCGCGGTAGGCGTCGAGGTCGAACGGTACGGTGCGCCAGACGACCGAGCCGGCATCGTCATCCAAAATACAATACGAGGCGAGCGCCTCGTCCGCGCGGGGATTGCCGGCGGAGCCGGGGTTGACGAGGTAGCGTTTGCCGGGTTCGATCACGAAATCCTGCGGGGGCAGGTGGTGAGTGGCCCCGCTGGCGCCGATGACGAAGAGGGCGGGCAGGTGGGTGTGCCCGGTGAAGAGGATCGGCTCGGTCGCGGCGGGCCAGGAGCGGGCCGCGTCCGCGTGATCCTCGATGTAGTTAAAGGCGGCGGGCTCGGTGAAATCGCCGTGGACGCAGCGGAACCCGGGGCCGGCGAGCGTGAGGGGCTGGGCCGCGAGGAAACGCGCGGCCTTGTCGGACAGGCGGGTGCGGGTCCAGTCGAGCAGGCGCCGGGCGCGCTCGTTAAAAAGGGCGGGGTCGAGCTTGCCGCAGACCGCCGCGTCGTGGTTGCCCATGCAGAAGGCATCGACGTGGCGATAGACCGATTCCAGCACTTCGGAGGGGTTGGGGCCGTAGCCGACGCTGTCCCCGAGACACAGGATGCGCCCGACACGTTGCGCGGCGATATCGGTCAGCACGGCGTTCCAGGCTTGCAGGTTGGCGTGGATGTCAGAGACGATGGCGTAGCGCACGGGCTGCCTTTCGGGGTTCAGATTCGGAACATAGTAAGACGGAACGGCAAAAACTAGCAATCCCCTTTTTCTGACGCTTGGCTTCTCTCTTTTGGATCCTGACGGCGGAGGCCATCATTAGAATTGCTGTTCCGGTTGTTCAGGCTTGACGTCGAATCACCCGCAAATCATAATCGCCTCCAACTGGAGACATCCGAAGCGTGTCGAAGCTTTTGGAAGACTCGTGCAACCACACCGGTTCCGCGCATGCGGCCCGGGCGTTAGGGGACATCGCCTATGTTGGATTTCTTTATTGACGAGGGGCCGCTCTTGGTGTGTGTGCTGGCCTGTTTCTCGGCTGTTTTAGGGGCGTGCATCGGCAGTTTCCTGAACGTCTGCATCTGGCGCATCCCGCGGGACGAGTCGGTGGTGACCCCCCGATCACACTGTCCGGCGTGCAATCGGCTGATCCCCTGGTACTTGAACATCCCGGTTCTGAGCTGGGTAATGTTGCGCGGCCGCTGCCGCTGGTGCCGCGAACCGATCTCCGCGCGCTACATTGGCGTCGAGCTGCTGACGGCTGCGCTGTTCTGCGTCGTGTTCCTCCAGTACGCTTTTGAGACTCCCATGCTGGGCATGGTCCCGCTCACCGACGCCGCGCTGATTCCGATCTACTGGATTTTTCTGTCGGCGCTGGTGTGCGGAACATTCGTGGACCTCGACCACATGATCCTGCCCGACAGTGTGACCCTCGGTGGAATGATTGCGGGGCCGATCTTCAGCACACTGGTTCCGGCGATGCACCACGGCCAGACCGTGTGGTATCAGGGCCTGCTCGCGTCCGGGATCGGCGAAATCGCCGGCTTCGGGCTGCTCTTCCTGGTGGCTGAGCTGGGGGCGAAGGTCTTCAAGAAAGAGGCGATGGGCTTCGGCGATGTCAAACTGATGGGGGCGGTGGGGGCGTTTCTCGGCTGGCAAGCGGTGTTGTTTGTTCTGATCGCGGGATCGCTGGTCGGCAGCGTGGTCGGCGTCACCCTGATCCTGCTCAAGAAAACCGAGCTTCAGGGGCGGATTCCCTTCGGCCCCTATCTCTCGCTGGGAGCATTGATCTGGATCTTCTGGGGCCAGCGCATTCTCGACGGCTATATTGAGATCTTCCTGCCCGCCATGTAAGCGATCAACCCCCGGCCGGTTCAGTTGAACAGCGGACTTCCAATGGGGCGCACAGCCGGGCTCTCTTCGTCGCCGTCCCATTCTCCCGTTCCGTCATAGGCTTCGCCGCCTTCATTTCCGCCATCTGCAGGGTCGGTCGGCTCTGGGTATGGGTCGTCAGGCGGCGGGGCGGGGAGATCCAGATCGGGTTGGGAACGTGTTCCACCGACCTTGCCTGCGGGATCTGCGACAGGCGGCAGCACCGTGGTGCCGCCGTCGAAGAGACGGCGTTGCCGCTGATACATGGGCAGGTACTGTTTTTCGAGCGAGAGCAGCAGGACGGCCATCGCGGCCGGATACGCGGGACCCGTCCCCCTCAGGGTCGCCGGCTCGGCGTTGTCAGCCGGATAGGGCCAACTGCCGTCGCCTGCCTGATGGTCGAGCAGCACGGTTGCCAGGCGAGGTCCGAAATCCTGCCACTCCTGGCCGCCAATCTGGAACATGCCCTGGGCCATATAGAATGAGCTGAAGTAGAAGAAGCCGCCGTACTGAAGGCCGCCCCAGGTGGGCGGATAGCGGCGCAGATAGGCCAGCGCCGCGCGTGTGTTTTGTTCGTCGCCGACGTCAAAGAGCGACAGGATGAAGACCACCAGCGCCGTGGATGAACGCTCCGCCTTGCCGCCGACCCGGCGATCCGGATAATAGTAACCATAGTCCGGACTGCCTGTGCCGGACTCCGCCGACGGCACCACGGCGTAGGACCGTCTGAGATACCCCAGCGCCGAGTTGCAAACCGAGGGCTCCATCTCGAATCCCGCCTGACGGGCCGTGTGGAGCACCAGCAGCTGCCAGCAGGTTACCGAGATATCGCTGTCGGTTGTGTAGGGATCATAACGCCAGCCGCCCTGCTGCCCCGCCGCCTTGGCCATCTGTTGGGCGCGGAGGATCACGTCCACGCTCCGGCGGCACCAGTCGGCCAGGGCGGGTTCCAGTTTCTCGTCAGCCTGCATGCCGAGACAGGAGAGCGCAAAGAGGGAGCTGATAGCGTGGATGTACATGCCGGACTTGTCGCTCTGTCCGACGTAGCCGTCGGGGGCCATGGCGCTCATCACATATTTCAAAGCCGCCGCCACATTCGTGCCGTACGGACCAGTGTCCCCCGGCAGATGTCCGTTGGCCAGAAAGGCCAGCCCGGCCAGCGAAGCAATGGCCGGTCGGTAGTTCGGGGAATTGACGACCCAGGAGCCGGCGTAGGGGCCGTTGGTGACCTGATGTTCCGCCATCCAGCGCAGTCCCCCGGCGACGGCCCCTTCCAGACGGGCCGGATCCACACGCGCCGGGACGGGTGCACCCGGAGCCTCCGCGCCAGCCGCAGGCACAGGCATCCGCGCCAGCAACACGATCAGCGGCAGCGTCGCGCCGCCCATGCGGAACAGGAGCATCAGTTTCATAATCAATGCCTCAGATAGCCGGCAGCCGAATCGACCCAGCGCAACGTGGGCTCCTGATAGCGACGCGCGCCTCCGGCGCGACGCAGGGCCTTGCTGGTCTTGTCCAGTTCGTCCAAGAGATAGCGCACGAGCTGCTCGTCCCGCGGCGGCGGCGGCGGCGGCGGCGGCGGCGTAAAGGTTTCTCCGCCGAGCGAAGAATGGAGCGTGCGCCAGGCAAAGAGCGAACCCGCCAGCGGCGCATCGGGCAGCACGGCCCCGGGCGAGCCGCGCCGGGCCAGCACCGCATCAAAGCCCTGCACCGCATCGCGCCGCGCGCGGTCAAACTGGGCCATGATGCGCCGGCGGGCGTGTTCGGCATCGCGTCGGCCGACCCCGTCCCACACGCCGGCGGGCGCTCCCCACCAGCCCGACGGCGTGATCGGGGCGCGCTTCAGGACCAGTTCGCGCGCCTGGCTCTCGACCTGCTCGGCCTGCCGCGACAGCTCGTCCAGGGCCAGCTTGTCGCGGGACAGCGTGTCGGCGCCCGCCGGGCGATCGGGACTGGCCAGCGTCAGGGCTCGGGTGCGGATCTCCCCGGCCAGCGCGCTCACCGACCCATTCGCATCCAGCGCTTTAAACCGTTCGAGCACCTGCAGAAAATCGCCGGTGAGCCGCGCAGCCTGACTCATCGCCTCCCGGAACTCCGCGCTTGCAGCCGTCCCGCCCTGCAACGCGCCGCCGGCCTCTCTCAGACGATTCCGCAGGTCGTGAATCAGGGGCAGGCGCGTCTGGATCACGAGGGCTGCGGCCGCCGGATTGTCGGCAAAAAACGCCTCGGCCACCGCCCCGGGATCCTTCGCCTCAGCCAGCTTGCGGGCGGCCACATAATAGCGTCTGAGTTCGCGCACGGCCGCGCTCTCGTTGCCGGCCGACTCTTCGCCGCGCAAGAGCTTGGCCGCCCGTGCCAACCCGATCCCGAGAGCCTTCACCGATCGCGACAGCTCCTCCAGATCCAGCGTCACGGTCGCAGCGACTTCCGCTCTCGGCGCGCTCCCCGTGCGAGCCCTGATCCGGCTGAGCAGCGGCGGCACGAAGACCCGGTAGCGGTTGAGCGCCGCACGCAGACCGGCCAGCGCCGCAGCAAGCCGGTCGTTCGTCTCCTGGCCCGGATCGCTGTAGGCCAGGTCGAGATGCATCCGGTATGCCAGGCGCAGGGCATCCGCTTCCCATTCCGTCAACCCGGCTTCAAGCGCGGCGAGGACCGGGGTCATGGCGGGCATGCCGCCGCCATCGGACGACGGCGCGAGGCCGGTCAAGCCGTCGAGCAACCGGGCCGACCGACCCGCCAGGGTATCGAGTGCCGTGTCAACCGGTTCCCGAATGGCGGCGACGGCGCGTGTGAGCCCGGGAAGCGCCGCATTCAGGCCCGCAGGCAACGGCGGCAGCCCGGTTTCGTTTTCAGCCTCTGAGCGTCCGTCAACATCCAGCGTCCGCACCCGTTCCGCGGCCGCAGCGCGCTCCGCAGCGTCACGTGCCAGATCCAGGGCTTTGAGCGCGTCAGCCAGGCGCCTTTCCGCAGGGGTCACGCGGGCGGCATTCATCCAATCCGCATATTCGTTGTCCAAGGCGGCGCGCGCAAGGCCTTCGGCTTCGCAGGCCAGGGCGGCCCCCGTGTCGGGGCTGGCGCCTCCCGCAGCGCGGCCGGGCGCGACGACCGCGAGCCGCTCGCCCAGACCCAGGAAGGCGCTGCGCTCGACCATGCGGGCATCGGCGCTCCCCCAGCGCGCCAGCTCGACAGACGACGCATGCGGTGCGGCGGACCCCGACCGGGAGAGCTCCTCGCGGCGCTGGTTGTAGCGCACGCGCAGGGCGTCACGGGCCGCCAGTCGCTGGGTCTTCCATTCCGGCAACGGCGGCAGGAGTAGCCCGATCCAGCCGTCAATCTGCTCCGCCATGGTCTTGCCGGCGGCCTGCTGCAGGGCCGGGTCGGCGTGCCTGAGATCGCGGCCGCTGCGGCTGATCTGCCGGGTACAGGCGAGGAGCTTGTCGAGATCGATCTGGGGCGACATCCGGGCGAGCGCCGCCAGATCGGCGCCCGTGGTGTCCAAGGCCTCCAGCAGCAGGTCGACCCGCCGCTCGCGCGAGGCGGGAGACGCGCGAGCCGCGGCATCCGCCAGGCCCGCGGCACCCAGCGTCTCGCCACGCAGATTGAACGCGCGCCGGATGAGGTCGCGCGCCCACCGTTCGCGCAGCAGGGCGGGCATCATCTCGGTCGTGAGCTGTCGCAGGGCGGCCTGGCGCGCCTCGAGGCTGTGGGGTGAGGGCATCGGCGGCTTGTAAAACAGCCCGGAGATCACCGCATAGAGCATCCGCGCCTCATCGGCGCCATCCGCGCCATCGGTGAAGTGGTGTTCGCTTTCGATGAAATCCAGCAGACTGTCCAGCGCGGGCCGGCTGTTCAACGCCAGACCTTGCGCCTTGGCAGAGGCCGCGATCGGCTCATACGCGGCTTCATTCAGAGCGAGCGCCGTGGGGTCGGAGGCCGCCGGCTCCATGATCGCCAGAATCTGAGCGATCAGCCGAAGCGCAGCCACCCGCCGGCGCTCATTCTCGTTGCCCGCCAGGGCAGAGACGAGGATACGAACGGACTGCGAGCGCTCGTCCCGGCGGCCCGTGTCGCGCACCCGCACCGCCAGCAGAATCTGGTCGCCCGGAACGGCGTCGACCTTCGCCAGATCGAAGTTCGCGGACACGGTCTGCGCGAGGCTTTTCTCCTGCACGGGCAGGGGGATCTCGCGGTCCGGCGCCTCCTGATTCCGGCCTGGATTGATCTGGTAACAGATGGCACCCTCGAGCAGGCCCAGGTCATCGGCCAGCTCCATGTGCATCGACACCAGTTCGCCTTGCGCGACCGTCAGGTCGCCGGCCGGATAGTCCAGGCGCACGCTGGGCGCCTGGTCCTCGCGCAGCGTCAGGCAGAGGCGGACCCGTTCGGTGTTCTCAAAACCCAAGTCGTTGACGAGGACGACCTCCATCTCGACCGCATCCGCCATCACGAACTCGTACCGATACGCTCCGGTTGTCGGGTCGGGCCGCAGCTCGGCCAGAGCGGCGCCATCCGGAACGCCGATTAGGCGGGCGGATTTCAGCGGCGATTGGTCGGAGGCAAATTCGATGCGCACGCGGCTGCCTGCAAAAGCGGGAATCGGATCGCGCAGATCCTCCACGCGAGCGGTTGGGATGCCCGTGTAGGCCGGAGGCTCCACCGCCACCGTCACGCCCGTGGCCCGCGGCTGCGCGATGACGCGGACCCGGCGGATGTCGGTCTGGGCATCGCCGCAGCGGACGCGGTAGCTGAAACTCTCCTGCAGGTCGTTCCGCGTGGTCACGAACAGGCGGCGCTGCACGCGGCTCATCGGGCGGGCGTCGTCGGCAACCGGCAGGCGTGAGACAAAGCCGGTGGCGGATGCCAGCAGACAGACTCCGGCGTCGGCTCCCAGCCAGCGCAGCGGCCGCTGGAGCAGCCGGGGGATCTCACCGGTCACCTGCACTTGCAGCACCACTTCGCCGCCGCGCCCGACCATGGCCGCTTCCGGCGTCACCGTCAATCGCATGAAGCTCGGTTTCGGAAGATTCCGGGTGGGCTGCGCCAGCCGCTGCAGCATCAGCGAAAACTGGTAGGAGGGCATGGCGAACAGCCCCACCCAAGCCACCGCCAGCAGCGCCAGCGCCCCGGTCCGGCGCTTGAGGCGGCGGTCGCGGGCCAACCGCGCGGCGTGCGGGGTGCGTTCACAGAGGGCCACGGTCTCCCGGGTCAACTGCTCCACCAATGCGACACGGGCGGCGCTGTTCGGCCCGGCACCTGCCCCGGCCCCGGCCAGCACATCGTTTAGCGTGACCAACCGTTCCGCCGTTGAAGCCGGCAGCAGCCGTTCCATCTCGTAGGCCAGACCGCCAACCGAAAAACGCCGCCACGCGAAAGTCCCCAACGCCATCACGCCGGCGAGGAGGGTCATCCCATGCGTCACGCCGCTGATCCACACCCGCTCGGGCGTATCGAGAAACAGGAACCGATCCAGATGCGTGGCGATCACCGCCAATACGGCATAGACCAGCAACGGCACCAGCAGCGCCCGCATCAACTCGTAAACCCGTTTCCGGCGGTAGAACGCCAGAATCGTCCTCACCACAGGCATCGGCAGATGTTTGAGTTTCGCCTGCATTACACAAGTCCCGCCAGTTTTCTCCAGACCCACTCAATCGTCAGCATGACCACCAGCGCGCCCAGCATCCACGGGGAGTCCCAAACCCGCCACACGCGCTCCTGATGCTCGACGCGGCTGCGGGGCAGGATGTCGTTGAACAGTCGCGCGGCATCCGCAAGCCCGGCGGAGCCGCCCCCCGTATTGGCGGCCAGCGCGCGCAGCAAGGCCTCGTCGCGCGACAAGGCGTGCAACTCGCGGCTGCGGTCCATCACGCAGAGCGGCTCCGGAGCGTCGCCGCCGCCGCGCCGCGTCACGGTCCAGTCGCCCGGGGGCACGTTTTCAAAGACAGCGGCGGCCCATACCGCGCCCGCATGGGACGGCACCGCCGGCGCCTCCAGCATCTGCTCGCCGGCGCGTAACTCGATCACCAGATTCGTCGCACCCGCCGCATCCGTCCAGATCTGCACGGACTCGCGGCTGGTGTAGCGATACAGATCGGGACGCGGCCCGCGGGGGGCGGGGGCGCCCGCCTCGACGGCCCAATCCACGATGCCCGCCACCAGCCCGGCATGAGCCTCGAGCGCCGTCGCGTTGAGCCTCCGCCACAGGCGGTCTGTATCGATCAGGAGCGTCTTGCCCTTGCCTGAAAACCGCGTGCTGATGAGCGGACGTCCGTCACGGGTCTGCAACAGCCCCACGGCGTCATCCCGACGGCGCTCGGCGGCCGCCGCTTCCGCGTCGGGCAGGAGGCCGGCCAGTGATCGGGTGACGGGGTGATGACGTCCCGCACGGGGCAGTTGAAGGGGCTCCGAATCGGCCGGCGGAACGGTCTCGGCGCCACGGGGCTGGGTGGGCAGCAAATTCTGAATGACGGCCGGCAGCGGATCGCGACGGCCGGTGCCGAGCAGGGCCAGGCTGCCGCCCCCCTCCACATAGTCCGCCAGAAGCCGCCACTCGTCCGGCGTCAGGATATCGGACGGCAGATCGCCCAGGATGATGAGATCATAGAGGACCAGCGCGCTGGCGTTTTCCGGCCAGAAGCCCCGGCCGACGCCGCGCTTGAGCACCTGATCGGGTTGCGCCAGCACGGTGATGGAGTTGATATCCAGATAGCCCAACCGGGTGAGGATGTTGTTGATGAACCGGCTCTGCCAGCGGGGTTTCCAGTCCAGGAACAGCACGCGCACCGGCTCGGGACGAACGCGGACGGCCAGATCCAGACTGTTGTTTTCCTGCGGCACCACTTCGCCTGCCGCGACGCCGACACGCACCGTCAACCGCTGCAGACCTTCCGTCTCGGGTGTGACTGTCAGCCGCCGCTGAATCGCCGGATCGCCGGCAATCTCCAGCGTCTGATTGGTGATCGCCGGACCCGCCGGACCCAACAGCTCCAATCCGACTTTTCCAGGCTTGGGCAGAACGGTCTTGAGATCGACGCGCACGCCGACCGGTTTTCCGAGAACCGCAAAGGGCGGGTAATACGCCCCGCACACCGCAATATCCGGCGGCTCCTCCGCGCCCCCCACGCCTGCGGAGAAGATCGGCACCGATCGCATCGTCGCGGCCCGCGTGACGGCATCCATCGCTGTGTCCCCCAGATTGCGCCCGTCGCTGAAGATCACGAGGCCGGCCAGCGGGAACGGGTTGTCGCTCTCCAGAAGCTTCAGCAGCGTCCCGGTGAGGTCCGTTTCGCCGGCGGCGATGGCCGGAACGTGAGGGTCCAGCTTCGAGAAGCGAATCGGATCCCGCTGCGAGAGCGGCAGCAACCACACACTCGCGCCATCAACCGCGCCGAGCAGCGCGTCGCGATGGTCCTTCAGCCAGGCGTACGCGAGGTCGATGCGCGGTGCCTGCCGCACGGCCCCGGCCGCCGCCGCCAGCGCCGAGTCGCCAGCGGCAATGGCCGCGCGGTCCGACTCCTGTTGCGTCTCGTCCAGCAGGGCGACCAGCTCGGAAAGCGCGGCACGCATCTTCAAGACCGATTCGCCGGACGGAACCTGATCGCCCGTAAACAGGGGCTTGAGCGACGCATTCAACTCGCGGCAGCGTCCGGAAATCTCCTGCAGTCGGGGCGCGGCCCCGGCGCTGTTGGCCAAGTCCGCGGCCCGCTGCGCGACGGCTTCGAGACGCTCATTGACCTGCATCTGAACGCGCTCGGCCTCGCGCCAGAACGCATCGAGGCTGCGATCCAGGCTGCGGCTGACCTGCTCAAAGCGGATGAGGGTCCGCTCCACCGCCAGAATCTCTTCGCGCAGACCGGCCGCCGGGGCCTCGCGGCCCGCCACATTGCCCGGCGCCTGGCGGGCGATCTTCAGGGCTTCGCCCTCCGGCAGGGCCGGGTCGGCAACGCCCATGCTGGCGGAATCGTCCAGAATCAGCAGCAGCCGCCCCGGGTAGGTGGACGTCTCGCGGCGAATCAGGCTGGGGCGGAAGGCCAGCACCACCACGGAGATTAGGATGACGACCCGCAGCCCGATAAGCCCCCAGGCATGGCCGCGCGCAATGGCGCGCGACTGGCGGCGGTAAATCTCGACGCCGAGCCACGCCACCAGGGGCACGGCCGGCACGAGCCACCCAGCCGACCAGGCAGCGGCAAACCGAACGGCATACTCCACTGTTCTTAACGCTTCCATACCCTATACAAACCTCAAGCCCATCAGCAGTTCGCCCATTGCAAACAGGAGCACGGCAAGCAACACCCATCCATACCGCTCGGCCCCGCTCCCGTCCGCCTCCAGCGCATCCATCAGTTCCCGCGCGGAACCCGCCTCAGTCCAGGCCAGCGTTTCGGCCAGTTGTTCGCGATAGGCGGGCGCCATCGCCGTCAGGCTCGAATCCGTCCGCTCGCCCTGCACCCCGATCCAGATGCGCTCGGAGCTGTTCTCGCGCAACACCAGCAGCGACGCCGGTCCGCTCCGGCTCGACCCCGGGGCATATTCCACGAACATGCCCTGCGCCTGTGGCGTCAGGGAGGCCAGCGCGGGTTCCGCGTTATCGAGTCCGAACACGGCCCCGGTTGGTGGCGGATCGCCTGTGGCCAGATAGCGCACCGGCTCGTTCCGCGCCACGCGACGCGTGTATTGCCCGGCGCTGGCGGCTTCGGCAAAGAGGTGCAGCAGGAACGGATAGACGGTTTCGCGCACCAGCAGGTTGTTGTTATGGGAGTTCAGGCCGGCGGCGAGCATCAGAACGCTCCCGCGTTCCAGGCGTCGCCGCCAGGCGTAGGTCGAGCCATCGTCAAATCGCGCCAGCGTCTCGGCGCCCGGCGCGGGCGTATCACACTCGACCCAGGAAAAGAACCGCACCTGGGAGAGGTCGCCATCGGCATCGTTCTCGAAATCGCGCAGGGCGGGCAGGTCGAAGCCCGTGCGGCTCAACTGGCGGAACACGGGGCCGGCCAGCGCCTCGTTGCGCAGGCGCGCCGGGACGGCAGGCAGGAGATTCGCCGGTCCCAGCAGACCGCGCCAGGCGGCCAGGTCCGCAGAGGCATCGGCCGCCAGAATCAGCCCTCCGCCCTGTTCCACATACTGGCGCAGCGTCTCCGCCAGATCGGGCGTCAGCGTGCGTCCGCCGTCGAGCACAACTGCGTCGTGCTTCTGCAGCGTGGAAAGGGCGCACGTTGCATCGGAATAATCGGTGATCCGCAGGGGCCCTTCGGCCTCCTTCGTCGAGCCCCCGGCGAGCATGCGGGCCGCCAGCCCGAGAAACCCGGCGGAGGATTCAAACTTGCCGGTGCGCCCGGCGTCGCGCAGGACCAGCAGCGAAACCGCAGGAGCCACCTCCACGCCTGCTGACAACGCATTGTCGAACGGCAGCACATCGTCGCTCAGCCGTGCGGTGATCAGGTGCGGACCCGCCGTGTCGAGGCGCAGGTTCAGGGCGAGGCGCACACTCTGCCCCGGCTGCAGGGAGACACGCTTCGCGCCGGTCTTCGCGCCGTTCACCAAAACACTCAGTTCCGCATCGCGCACCGCCTCCGCGCTGAAATTGCGGACATCCGCATACACGGGGAAGGAGAAGCCGCGCAGCACGCGTTCATGGCCGGCCTCCAGCCTGGTCACCGCCAGATTCCGGCGGTCGGCAAGCGGCGGATGAATCCAGAATACGCGCGTCTGCTCATCCGCGTCAGCAATCGCCTGATCCACATCGGCCCAGTTCGATGCCTGGTCATCGGCCACGATGTAGATTTCCCGGCGTTGTCCGGCGCCGTGAGCCAGCACCGCCTTGAGGCCTGCGGCCAGCGAGACCGCCGTCTCCTCCACCTTCAGAGTGTCCAGAATGGCGCGACTATGATCGGCGTCCACCACGGCGGCGCGGTCCACCACCCAGCGGGGGCGGCTGTCCAGCGCGTAGAGCGACCACATTTCACCCCGCTCCCAGCTCGACACCAGTTCGCGCATGATTTCAAGCGACGCATCGAAAAGGGTTGGCGGGCTCCGGCCTGCCAGCATGCTGTACGAGCCGTCCACCAGCAGGACGCGCAGCACGGCCCCGTCGGTTCCGGTTGAACGCGCCGCGCGCGACTGGGGGCGGGCGAAGGCCAGCACCAGCGCCATCACCACCAAGGCTCGCAGCGCCAGTAGGATGATCTGGTCCCAGTACAGCTTCTTGCGCCAGCGGGCCAGCGCGCGCTCGAGAATGTAGTCGGCACCCCACGGCACGCGCAACGACCTGAACCGCATCAGGTAATACACGATGATGGGGATGGCCCCCAGGATCAAACCGATGAGCACCGCCGGATGGACGAACGTCATACGCCGCCCCCTCCGCCGGCCCGGCGCGCCAGGTATGCCGCCAGCGCGGTTTCGACCGGCTCATCGCTGCGGAGGCTCACGAAATGGACGTCATGCTTGCGGGTCCAGGCCTTCCAGCCCTCCATAAACTCCCGGTATTCCTCCAGGTAGAAGCGCTTCAGCGGCACGGTGTCCACGCGGTGGCGGACCCCCGCCCGCTCGAGCGATTCAAACTGCATCCAGCGGTTGAACGGAAAGTGCTCCGCGTCGGGATCACGCACGTGAAAGAGCAGCACCTCATGGCCGCGGGCCTGCAACTTGCGGAGTTCGAGGCGGATGGCGTCGGGATCGAACATCAGGTCGGAGACCACGATCACCAGGCCGCGCCGCGAGACGCGCTCCAGCACGCCGCGCAGCGATCCGTTCAACGCATCGGCGGCGCTCGCGCCGGTGGTCACCAATGCCTGGAGGATGCGCACCAGTTGCGTCGACGTCGAGGAGGCGGGCAACCAGACGGTCCGGTCCGAGTTGGCCATGACCAGGCCAATGGAATCACGCTGCCGGAGCACCAGATAGGTCAGGCAGGCGGAGAGTTGGGAGATCTGCCGCCAGACGCTGATGCCGCCGGAAGCCTGCTTGTGGCTGGCGCTGTTGTCCACGACCAGTTGCACGCTCAGGGCGGTGTCCTCGATGTAGCGCTTGACGAAATAGCGATCGTGCCGGGCGGACACTTTCCAGTCCACATGCTTGATCGGATCGCCCGGCATGTACTGCTTGTGGTGGTCAAATTCCGTGCTGACGCCCTTGCGGCGGCTCAGGTGCGCCCCGTGCTGGATGCCCTCCGCCTTCTTGCGGGCCAAGAGCTCCAAATTCCGGATCGCATCCCGGACTTCAGCGGGAAGGACGACGTCCAACGTCAGTTTTTTTTCCGTCACTACCGCCATCGTTCAACCCTGCGCCTGTTGTGATGTTCGCCGTTGAGGATCCACGCCTGCTTTGCACCGGCCGCAAGCCGTTCCAACCACCGCCTCAGCATATATTAGCGATTGCCGGGCGCGGGAATTTCCTTGATGAGGTGGGCCACCACACTCTCCGATTTGATGCCTTCCGAGACGGCGGCGTAATTCACAATGACCCGGTGCCGCAGCACCGGCGTGGCCACGGCGCGGATATCGTCCACAGTGATATGAGCCCGGCCGTTGAAGAACGCATGGGCTTTCGCGCCCAGAATGAGATTCTGGCAGGCGCGCGGCCCCGCCCCCCACGCCACCCACTCCTTCGCATAGGGCAATGCGTGCGGCGTGCTCACGCGGGTGGCCTGCACCAGCCTCACGACATACTCATACAGATCATCGCGAACCAGCACATCGCGAACCACCTTCTGATACTTCAGGATGGACTCGGCATTGAGTACCACCTCCGGGTCGTTGCGGTAGTTCGTGGTCGTCCGTCGCAGCACCTCCACCTCATCCTGCGTCTCCGGATAATCCACCACGATCATGTACATGAACCGGTCGAGCTGGGCCTCGGGAAGGTTGTAGGTGCCCTCCTGCTCGATCGGGTTCTGCGTGGCCAGCACAAAAAACGGGAGCGTCAGGGGATACCGCTTGTTGCCCACGGAGACCTGCTTCTCCTGCATCGCTTCCAGCAACGCGGCCTGGGTTTTGGGGGGCGTCCGGTTGATTTCATCCGCCAGCACCATGCTGGCAAAGATCGGGCCCGGCACAAAGACAAACTGCTTGCGCCCGGTGACCGGGTCCTCCTGAATGATCTCCGTGCCAGTGATGTCCGACGGCATCAGGTCGGGCGTGAACTGAATGCGTTGCGAGCTCACGCCGATCACCTTGGAGATCGTGGTTACCAGCAGCGTCTTCGCCAGACCGGGCACCCCCATCAGCAAGGCGTGGTTGTGACAGAATATGCACTGCAAGGTCAGATCAACCAGGCCCTCCTGGCCGACAATGACCTTGTGGATTTCGCGCTTCACAGTGGCTATCAGCGCGCCAAATTCCTCGGCCACATTCGGTGCAATCTTGGTGTTTTCCATCGCTGCTCCCCCTCACTTTTTTGCGGTCATCTCCCGACACATCCAACCCTCTCGCCTGCGGCATCCGGCGCATGTGCGCCGACACGGTCAGCGTCCCGCGTCCGTGTCCCGTGCTCGGCCGGGCGAACCGACCTCGATGAGAACGTCCACCCACTTACCGGCCGACCCGGGATTCGGATTGGACCAGTTTTGATAGAGGCTCGTGGAGGCCCTGGAATCCCCGCCCTCCGCTTCTGCTGCCGACGCCTCTTCGCGCCCCACCACTGTCCCATCGTTGCGAATTCGCACCTGAGGCGGCGGAGAGAACAGCTTACCATCGACCTCGGCAAGTATCACGCCTTTTTCAAAACCGGGGTAGATGAAGTATCCCTCCGCGTCCGACTGCACGGTCGCAATCTTGTGCTTCCCGCTCTTTAAAGAATCCAACGTGTCGGATGGATTGACCTCTCCGTTGAGGACAAGATGGACGGGCACGGACAGCGGCTTGCCGGTCTTCTGATCCACCACCCGCCCGGCGACGCCGTGCGGCAGATCCACAATCCCCTCGCCAAAGAGCAGGCGCATGCCGCGCGGCGGAATGTACACCGGCCCGAACAATTGGAACCCGTTTTTCACAAGCATATCGCCGTAGAACTTCTTCGCGAATTGAACTTCCCCTTCTGCCAAACGCACGATGCCGCCCGACTCAACATCCATCAGTTCGCTCATGTGGTGGCGAGAGACCTGCCCATTCGAGATGGAGAGGCCGGTGGCACGTCCCGTCCGGCTCTTGACGCGTTCCGGAAGGGTCCGTTCCACGCGGTTGCGCTGCCAGTCGCCGTCCGGAGCGATGCCCGAGAAATCGAGCTGGGAATAGATCTGTTCGGCCTGCAGACGGTTGGGGCCGCCGAACACATAGTTGGGATTCCAGACGTAAAGGTTTTCCCGCACGGCATTGGTCCCTTCGTTGACGAGCACAAAGAGCGTCTTGCGGCGGACGACCGCCTTTTTGTCCACCACGACGACCTCGGTCGGCCGGATGAAAGCCGACACCTTCGTTCGCGCAGTCGGGCTCTCCGCCGTCACGGCAAAGCCGGCATCGCCCTCGAACGTCTCACCGAATTGGAAGATCCCTTCTGTGCGCCAATACGGCAGGAACTCGGTCTGGCCGTCATCTTCGAAATATCCGAATGCATCGAGCGCCCGCAGCACATTCGCCGCTTCCATCCGGCGGGCAAGCCCGCTGATGTCCACCCCGATGTCGTGCAACAGCGCGCGCCCCAGCGCCATGCGGTCAGATCCCGGCGATGCGCCGGCTGAGGTTAGCGCGGCGGCATTCGGGCGGAGCTGCGCCGACACGGCGGTGTGGGAGGCGCTGAGATAGCGGAACAGCCCCAGCGGAAAACGATCGGCCAGCGTCGCGTTGGCATCAGACGCCGCGCCGCCGGCAATACCCTCCAGCACGGCGCGCGTGGCCGCCGTCTCGTACACGGACCCGGCCTCGGCGCGGACCAGGAGATTGCTCCCCCCGAACGCGGCGCGATCCGCCGCCGATAAGGCCGGCGTGATCGTCTGATCGAGCCAGGGCTGCCACTGCAGCAGACGCTGACCGGGCTCGCGCAGGCGGGCCGGATGCGTCAGCAACGTGAAGCCGATCGTCTGCTCGCCAGCCTTGGCGGGCCTGTTGACCAGCGCAATCCGCCAGATGACGATCCCCTCGCTTTTGCGCTCGACACTCATGGATGCGGCGGGGCCACCGATGAGGGAGCCGTCGGCGGCGTGCGCCAGCCATGTCAACCCCCAGTCACCGTTGCCCAGAAAGAAATGCGCCAGGCGCCCCGTATGCAGGCTCCCGTCACCCACCGGGCTGGCCCCATCACGCCAGAGCATGCCGGGCTTGGAATCGAGGCTGCCGTAGTTCGCCGGAAGCGGTGGCCCGGCCACGGCCTCCGCCGGGTTCCCGGAAATAGCCGTATCGACGGGTCCGCTCACTTCGATGACGAGGTCGAGCCGTTCCAGCGCCAGCCCTTTCGGATCGAACGCGATCTCTCCCGTCAGAGAACCATCCTCGGCATACCGGATGCGCAAACGGCCTTTCAACGCCCCGGCCTGCCAGGTCCCGGCAGCCTCGATACCCGTGTCCGTCTTCCCCAACTCAGCGGGCGCATCGGTTTTGGCACCCGCAGTCACGGTGTCAATGACCGCCTCGAGTCGAACCGGCGCCGCCAGTTGCGGGCCGCGGCCGATCCGCCGCAACAGGTTCGCCGGCCGCTCTTTACTCGCCCGCCAGGCGAGTGGGATATCATTCGTCAACGCCCGGACTTCCAGTTGTGCGGGCAGGCCGGTGTCGTCCACGGTAAACTGGTGCCGCGGGGTCACGACGACGCGATTCGACAGCGTGATGTCGGCGCGTGCCGTGGCTGCAAGCAGGAAGCCTGTGACCATGAACCGGACAATCCACCGTTCCGGCGTCGTTGTGGTAGTCATGATTCGCCTGCGCTCCGTGATCATTTCGCACACTCCCCGTACAGAATCCGGTAATCATGATACGGGACGTGCACCGGCCCGTAACGCTCGCCCTGCGTTCCGCTCCGGCCAATCAACTCGCCCGTCTCCAGGTCTGTCAGTACCGGCAGGTCCGCCGCTTGGTCGATGACGGCCTTCCATGCCGCATCGAGTTTCGCGGGCATCGCCACGCGGCTCATACTATCGCGGCCCTTCTGTGTGTTCGGTCCGCCGAGAATGCGTTTCGGATCGCGGATATCGAGCGGGAGTTCGACATCGGCGTCGGACTCGTTCAGAATCACGAAGATCGCCTTGTACCCCTTGCCGGTATCCATCGGCCGGCGATAGACCGTGACACGCACCCGACTCTCGTCGCCCGGTTTGTCGCCCATGCGCACCTGCGCATCGTTGCGCCAGAACGGCACCTTCTCGATGCCGGCATCCTTGAAGAATCCGAAGCGCGCGAGTGCGCCGAGCAGCCGCACGGCCTGCTCCTGGTGTTCCATGTGCACCAGACCGAGCGACGCGCCGGCGATAAGCTCGCCGCCGCGCGTCACGCCGAAGTCGTGCAGAAGCCCCAGACCGAGCATCTGCCGGTCGAACCGCGGGTTGTCGCCCGAGCCCGTCGGGGCCTCGGCCGGGACCATCGTGGCGGTCAGGCCGGAGTAGTTCATCGACATCGCGCGATAGAGCGAGTTGGGATACGCCGTGATCAGGTCAATGTCGTAGGAACGGAACGTGGCCCCGCAATCCTGCAGCATGAGGGTGTTCCACAGGAACGATTCGAGCATGCGCGCCGAGTTGTTCGCCCGCACATGGTGCCGCAGCGGCACGTTGTTCTCGGCGTGCACGCGGGCCAGGCGCTTGTACACGTTGCGCATGAACGGCATCGTGAAGCCAGCCTGCCACGGCAATTCGTTCGTCCCGACAGCGGCCAGCGGACGGTACCACGCATCGCCCATGGCCACGTTCTGGGACACCTGCGCCGGCTGGTACGGATCCATAAACCAGCCGACCCATCGGCCGATGCGCACGAGGCGCTCGAGGTAGAAGATCGCCTTGTCCTCGTACAACCGGTTCATCTCCTTCAGGTTCATAAAGGTGGCCTCGCCGATGAACAGGTAGCGCCAGTACGGCGGCTTGTCCTGCCGCCATTCGCCGCTTTTCTCATAGGGGAGGCTCGTCGGCGCGCCCGACGCCGTCCACCACGCCTTCTTCAACTCCTCCTCGCCACACAGATACACGGGATCATTGAGATCCTTCCGCAGCGTGTATTTCGAGCCATCGCCGTTCCAAGCCGGAATCGGCCTCTGCAAGAGCTGCGGGGTCGACACCTGCCACTCCTCGCCAGCGTTGTACTGCCAGGCGTAGAGCCGGGCGTTTTCGGGCTTGGGCTTGGCCGGGTGGGTCAGGAGCGTGAACGTGATCGTCCGCTTCTCCTTCACCTCGGCGGGATGGTTCACAAAGATCACCCGCCACGTCACATTGCCGGCCTTGTCGCGCTCGATCTGCATGGCCGAGCCCTCCCGGTCCAGAATCCAGCCCTCGTCGTTCTTACTGTAGTACGACCAGCCGCGATCGGCGCTACCGAACCAGATCCAGGGGATGAATCTGCTGTAGAACAGCTCCAGCCTCGTCATCGTGCTGTCCCACACCACGCCCGGTGTGTTCGGCAGGCTGCACTCCCACCGGTCGGCCCCCACCTGGTCCCCACCCCCGGAGATGCACTGGGAGATCGCCAGATCCACCGTGCCGGCGATCTCCGTGACCATCTCCAACCGGTCGATCTTCGCGGGCGCGTCGCTGCCCCAGTTCAGCGTGGCGTGCATCGAGCCGTCGCAGTCGTACTGCATCCGCAACTCGGCCTGGATCGGGCCGATCTGCAGTGTGGAGGCATACTCGATCTCGCTCTTCCAGGTCCGAACGGCCTTCGCCGGCGTGATGACCTTCGCGGGCACGCGTTTGCCGCCAATGACCGCCTCCAGCCGCATCGGCGCGCGCAACTGCGGGCCGCGGCCAAGGCCCAGCAGCGTCTCGGCCGGCACTTTGGCGTCCGCCCCCCGCAGTTCGAGCGGCAGCTCGCGGCTGTCGGGCCGGATGTCGATCTGCGTCGGCAGCCCCGAGGCGCCCACCGTGAAGCGGTGCTTGAGGGTGCTGAATCCCTTGTCGTCCGCGGCGATCGGCGTGAACGGCTCCCAGACGGTATCGGAGAGCCCGATCGTGTTCTCCATCCACGGCGCCTTCTGATACGACTCGCGGCGTGTCCCGCGCGGCGGTTCGCGGACGAGGATCTTCAACGCCCGGTCATTCTTCGTCTTCTCTTTCAGCCAGGGCTGCATCTGGATTTTTTCGCCCGTGATGGGCTTGTCCGTCGTGCTGGCGGCCGTGAGATGAACGAACGGCTTCGTCTCGGTCTGCTCGGCCACGATCTTCATGTTTTCGTCGAAAAGCAGAACCGTCACCTGATACACATTGCCGGGCGCGATGTTGGTGGCCTCGCCCAGAAAGGTCGCGAAATTACCGACCATCTTGGCGGAGAACTCGTGGATGTCGGTCTGCTCTCCGGACTCGACCTGCTTGACGATCAGACGCGCCTCGACGGCGGTCTTCACCTCATCCCGGACGCCTTCGATGCCGCAGTCGATCACGGCGGCCAATCGTTTGGTGTAGGGATCGACCTCCACCCGCAGGTCGAAATCGGGATTGCGCGGCGGCCGCAGCTTCTCGATGGCGTCGACGCGCGTTTCGCGGAACGTGCCGCCATCGGGACCACCGGCATCCATCGTGTGGAAATTGATCAGGCGTGTGAGAAACATCGTCTTGGCTGGCTGACCGGCGCTGCGCACATCGAACCAGAGGACGTTGCCGCCTGTCGTCATGCTCGGCAGTTGCTTGCGCAGTTTGATCGTGCGCGTTTCGCCCGGCTTCAGTTCGAGCAGCCCACCCGGAGCCTCGGCCGACTCGTAGACCGAATACAAGGGCCCGTCGCCGCTCTCGATGTGGAACCCGAGACGCACGGTTTCGGATCGCGTGTTGTGATTCTTCACCGTCATCTGGGTGTCCAGGATGCCGTCCATCAGCGGACCGAGCTCGTTGATCTGGAAGATGGGCGCCTTCGAGTCGAACACCAGCTTCATCTTGGTCACGTTCCACCCGTGCGCATCGAACCCATTGAAAAAGGCCCCGTTGCCTCCGATCCCGCGCGCAAACCAGGCCCGGTATATCGTGCCGTCCCGAGGCGGGATTTCAACGATCGGCCGCCCATCCGCTTCCTTCCCATCGTATTGCCCGTAGCGCAGTGACTCCAGGGGAATCGCGTATTCGATGATCCACCGACTACCGTCAGCCACCGAGCGGATATTGGCTCCTGATGTATACTTGTAATCGCTTCCGCCCGTGGGGCTCCAATGCCAGTCGCAAATCGCGCCGATCGGGTTCACATCCCAGCGCAGCAGTCCCATCTTGAAACCGCGGGTCATGTCCTCAATCGGTCGAATCTCCAATTCGGCATGATCATCCGAGAGCATGCCGTAGAGCGGATGCATGAGGACGTCTGGAAAACGACCGCGCGCTTTAAGCCAGGAATCGACCGGATAGATCGGCGAGGAATGCAAGATATACAGGTTCTTCTGATCGTAGCCCATGTAGATCTGCAGTTGTGTCTGCGGCGGGGCCATGAACTTGAAATTGCCGAACCCCCAGTCGTACCAGAATCCGGAGAGCGCCGAGGCGTCATCCCATTCGCCCGGCGACATGACGCCGTCGATCACGGGTGGCTTGTTGAGGAACGGCACCCGCAAGACGGGCTCATCCACTTTGCTGGCTTCACCGTAGGACGTCGGCACCGCTGCAGGCTCCTGCTGAGCCAGCAGGCCTGCGGCCGCACCGGCGAGGGCGAGGCTGAACAGGACATAAAATCGGGCTCGATTCATTGGGCTTCTCCTTGTGTCAGGCGGATCCTGTCCGTGGCGGCCGACAGCGGTTGATCGGGATCCCTCACTGCGCCTCCGCTGAATACCGCGCCGCTTCCGGCGGCGCCGTGCGGACCGCACGAATGCCGTAGCCGCCTCTGCGTTCCGCATCAACCAGAGCCGCTGCTTTTCGATTCGAGGTGCGCGAGAACTCCATCCCGCCCAGCGCATCCCCGTCATAGCCGTTGAAGTAGCCGCCGCGGAACCCGATACCGACCGCATTCGCCTGCGGCCAGTCCGCAGGCAGGGTCACGGTGCCGAGCCCGTGCGTGGCCAGAAACGTGGCCGGCGACCACCCCTCGATCGTCGCGGCCGTGACCGTGCGCTCGCGCGGCCGCCCCGACTGGCCAACCCCGCGTGTGGGGATTTCGTAGTACGAGTTATGCGCCTCGTCCGGAATGGGCCGCCGCGGACCGCGCATGGCTTTCTCATATTCCAGCTCGGTCATCGGCCGCAACCCGGCCCAGGCCATATAAGCCGCACTGTCCGCCCAGGAAAGCCAGCGTATTCCGGTATGCTTCATCCGGGCGTCCGGGCGGTAATGCACGAATTTGTAAGTGTAGTTCGACGACGTTCCCGTGCGATGGATCTCGCCCGTCCAGGGCATGTAATGACCCGTCGTCTTTCCCGGGCCGACATCCTCGGGTGATGCGTGGTAACGTTCTGTGGCCTGCTCGGGAGTCAGCAGGTTGAGGAAATGGGTATACTGGCTGCCCGACAGCGGGTTGTACGCACAGTAGAATGCCCCATAGCCGTTCGGGAACGTCGAGGGAATCTCGCCGCCGTCCTGCGGTTCCGCTCCGCGCGCCCAGAGTTGGCCCGCCTGCTTCCCGGTCGGAATCGCGGCGGAATGGGTCACCCGGTAGGGCATCGCAACCTGCTTGCCGTCGGTGTACTGGTAGAACCCGTATGATTCCGTGCCGCCGGATCCCAGGAAATACGGCCCCTCCGAAACATAAACCATGATGAGCCCGAAGGCTCCAACCTGGACCTTCGTCTCCGGGGTGATGCCCGGTGTGCCCGCGAGGTCCCAGACCGCCGTCACACCCTGCATGTCGACCGAACTCTTGGACCCCTGGGTGGCCCGCCGGATGAACAGGCCCGTGAATCCGTCCGCGCCGTCCGGCACCAGGAAATCCATCTTTTTGTTGCTCTGTGCGCAGCCGTAGCCCGGGGGATTCAGCACCCGATCCGCCTTCAACCGGACGTGCTGCCAGTCCGTGGCGCCCTCGGCGCGGACCTTGAAGAAGATCCAGGCCGCATCGTGATTCTCCCCGTTCCTCCAGGAGGGGCGCCAGGCGAGGTCTACCGTGATTGTCGCGGTCTCAGGGTCGCGAGGCGCGATCCGAACGTTCTTGCAAGTCACGTCGCGACTGGCAGGATCGTTCACGAAATCCATGACATGGGTGCCCTGAATCTGCGCACGTGCCGCGCCGACGGCCAGCAATGCGGCGAACGCCACCGCGCCTGCCGGGACGAATGTCCTACCCCCTGCTTGCTGCTTCATCGTGCTTATCCTTTCCGTCTGTCGAACCTGCCCGAAGACGCTGACCCGAACCCTGACGCTCTACTCCACCAACACAAACTTCGCGTATAATTTCGCCTTGAACGGCTCGGTGATCAACGGCGCCAACTGGAACCGGTAGCGGGCGGCGGCACCGCCGTCGTTATCAAAAAATCGGAGATAGAAGCAACAGTCCGTGCCCGGCTTCAGCTTGAACCCGGCCAGGGGCAGGCGCAGTTCGTACCGCGTGATCTGGGCGGCCTCGTCCCGGACAACGGCGCGCTTCGCCAGTTTCGACAGCATCTCGGTGGGGTCTGACAGCGCATTCAGCACCTCTCCGTTCGGGGTCAATGCCAGCCACAGATCCGTCTGGTTGGCGTCTGCGTCGATCACCCCAAAGTTCATCGCGTCACCATGCCAGAGGTTGTCCACGCTGTTCGTGTTGAACTGCACATCATCCTTCACCTCGGCGGCGACGCACAACGCCTCGCCATCCCAACCCAGATAGACCTGGATGCTCATGTCCGCAGGACCGCGCCAGGCATTCGTGTTGTCTGTGGAAGGAAACCGCATGTGGTTCGGCTGGATTAAGAAAGCGTCTTTCAACGTCACCGTCGGCTTCTCCCAGTCGTCCAACGCGCCATCCGGCTTTATGGCCTGCTTCATGCGGGGCAGCCGGTACGTTTGCGCCTCCGGGCGCAGGAAGGGCGACAGGGCGGTGTCCTTCGCCGTCTGACCCGTTATCGCTGACCCCGTGGGTGTCGGCGCCGAACGAGCCCCGCGCCAACCGGGATAGGGATCGTTGCTTTGATCCGAGTCGGCATAGAGCGGGTACGTCCGCCCCGCAATCAGCAGGTGGGTCGGAACGAAACCGGCCGGCGACCAGACGGAAGGAACCGCATCGCCACGCAGGATCACCCCTTCAAAATGCGTGACCGGCCAGTCCGACGGCAGCTCCAACGTGCCGCGACCGTGCGAACCTTTGAACGCGCGCCCAACCGCGTCACCCAGGGAGATCGTGCGCTCAAAGAGACGAAGCGCCTGCATGCCGTTGACGCCCCAGTACGAGGGACTCGCGTCATTGGGCACCGCGAACTCCGGGCCGCGCAGGGCTTTTTCGAATTCCAGTTCCGTCATGGGGCGCAAGCCGGCCCACGCCGCATAGCTCATGGCATCCTGCCACGAGATCCAGGGACACAGTTGGTCCGGGCTCGTGGCCGCATAGGTGACGTCTGGCGCTGATCGGGACGCCTCTCGCCTGACCCGCGTGACCGCACGGCCACCGCCGCCGAGGGCCGCGCCATGTCCTTCGATCCAATAGCGCGGTTTGGCCTGTGCGTCCGTCAGCGTATTCAGAAAATCGGCGTATTGCCCCTGTGTAATCCACGGAAACTTCATGCAGTAGAAGGCCGCGTAGCCATTCGGAAAGGCCGCCGGAATCTCGCCTTGATTCTCCGGCTTGATGTCCACGGCCCAGAGACTGCCCTTCTGGCATCCCGTCGGTATCGGGCCGGGACCCTTCACCTGGTACGCAGGAAGCTTGTCTTCTGGGGATCCGATGATCCACGCCGGCACATACCCGACTCGCGAATAGAGGAATGAGGCGACGAAATCCCGACCGTCATTGCGCGTGTATTGGTACAGCCAGTTCTGCTCCGCGCCGCCAAAGCCGTAACCGGCGCCCGGGAAAGGCTCTTCCGCCCCCAGGCCCACGAAGAACGGACCCTCGGGCACATACACCATTTCGATCCCAAAGGCCCGGACTTCCGGTTTCGTCGCGCGGGGTTCGGGGTCCGGTTGTTCCACGACAACCGTCACGCCGCGAGCCGCCACCGGGCCCACCCCGTCGGTCGCGCGGCGCACAAACAGCCCCGTGAATCCGTCGTCGCCGTCCGGCACAACGAATGCCAGGGGCGTGCCGCCCTGTGCCTGGCCATAACCCGCCGGATTCAACACCTGGTCTGCCACCAGCCGAAGCGGCCGCCACTCCGACTTCTCGTCGGCCCGAACCTTGAAAAACACCCAGGCGGCATCATGAAAAACCCCGCGAGACCACGAATGGGCCCAGCGGATGTCGAAGCTCAGGCGGGCCGTCTTCTCATCCTGCGCCAGCGTCACCTGGTCAATCCGCAACCCCTCCTGCCTAACGGCCGGCGCCTCTCGGGCTGGCGCCTGCGGAGGCTCCAGCGGCTCGTCTTCGGGCGCGTCCGCCATCTGAGCGGACGCCACGGATACCGTCACCCGCAAAACACAGGCGAACACCCATCCCTGCATACACGAGAGCGCAGGTCTCCGAAGAAGTGAGCAACAGGTCATGGATGATCATTCTCCTTTGATGCTGTAATCCCCCAGCACATACACACCATCGAGCACGCTGCCCGCCAGCAGCGCGCCGTTCGGCAGTTCCACCAAACCGCGCAACGGAATGGGGCTTTCCAGCGAAACGTTCCATTCAACGCCGTTCCAGTACTGCAAGCCGCCGCGTCTCTGCGTGCTGACCCAAATACGCTTGTCGGACGACATTTTCATCAGATTGACCGCGCCTTCGTCCTGCAGCAGACCCTTCCAGTCGGTGCCATCATACACCCAGATTCCGTTGCCGCTGGTGGCCGCCCAGATTTTGCCGTCGCCGTCTTCCAGCAGCGATAGCACCGCCGTGTTCTCGCGATCCAACTTGCGCTTCCACTCCTCGCCCTGCCGCACCATCACGCCGCCGCTCATCATGCCGCACCAGGTGCGCCCCTGCGAGTCGGTCATGATGCCGGTGATGTTCATTCGGGACAGATGACGCCGGGCTGCCGCCGCACCCTTCGCAGGATCGACCTCCGCGACGCCGTCGCCATCAATGACCAACCAGATCATGCCCTTGGAATCCTGCACCAAATCCAACACGTTGAGCCCATGAAACACCGGCTCCACCACCCAGTCATCGCCCGCAGCCTGCATCAGCGTATTGCGATCAATCGATTCATTCTTGGCGATGGCCCACACCTGCGTGCCGACCGCCTGGATTAATGACACGTTCACCCCGGTGAGCATGGGCACCGTGCGATCACCCTCCACCAACAGGATGCCCTTGCTGTGTCCAATCCACAGCCCGCCAGCCGCACGCTGCGTGATCTCCCAGACCTTCAAGTCTTTGGCTTGCTTCATCGGATGCAACACGCCGTTTTCGATCTTGGCGGCACCCGTGAGCGTGCCGACGAAGACGTGCCCTTTTTCCGGCCCGAGCTTGAGCATCTGGATCTCATCGCCCGGCAACAAAGGCTGCGTCTTCTGCGTGATCTGCTGCCAGGAATCCGCCGCGTGAATGTGCGGAGCGACGATGGCCAGCATGAGGCCAAAACTGTGAATAATGTTTTTCATGAATACCCCTCGTTTTTGTCCCAGTGGCAAGAAGAGTCCATTTTTTTTAAGCAATTTGCATGCCAAGCTGTTTTTGCGAATGACACGCTCCCCTTTCCGAGTCCCGTTACGACTTGCTTTTGGACATTCTAAAAAAATACAAACAATATCGATTGACATACAGTAGTATTAGTTGTAAAGTGTCTCCGTTTTGTGTGGCGAGCCCTTGAGCCGGAGGACAAGACATGACCTCAACACCCTGCCGCTGGCCGTCCGAGCTGGCGCAAGAGATCGAACAGCACGCCCTCGACGTGGGCCGTTTCCTCAGGGGCGAACTGTCCGCTTCGCTCCTGAAATCCCGGCGCGTTCCGCGCGGTATCTATGAACAACGGCAAAACGGCGCCTACATGGTCCGTGTGCGCGTGCCGGGCGGTACGCTCGGCGCCGCCCAGGCGCGGGCGCTGGCTGGCGTAGCCTCACGATACGGCAGCGGCACGCTTTACGTGACGACGCGCCAGGACATCCAGATTCATGACGTGGCGATCGGGCAGACGCCGGACCTCATGCGGGAACTGTTCCGGGCCGGACTCACATCGAAGGGCGGCGGCGGCAATTCGGTGCGGAATATCACCGCCTGCCCCTATGCCGGCATCTGCCCCGCAGAACAATTCGATGTAACCCCCTGCGTCGAAGCGGTTACCGAGTACCTGATCGGCCTGCCCGGCAGTTACAACCTGCCCCGGAAATACAAGATCGCGTTCAGCGGTTGCAGCGCCGATTGCGCCTTGGCCCAGGTCCATGACCTCGGCTTCATCGCGCATAGTCGCGATGGACAACCGGGCTTTAGCGTCTATGCCGGCGGCGGAATGGGCACGGACTCGCGCGTGGCGGATCGTATCGAGGACTGGGTGCCAGCAGGCGAAGTCATCCGCATGGCCGAGGCGGTGCGGAGGCTGTTCGACCGCCTGGGCGATCGCCGCAACCGGCGGCGGGCCCGCCTCCGCTTCGCCGTTGAACGGGTCGGGGCCGATGCGTTCCGCAGACTGGTGCGCGAAGCCGTACAGGTCGCAACTGCCGATGGCGCCCCGACGTGTGAACGTCCGCTCCACTGCAGCGGATCACCCGTCGAACCGGCGGGGGATTACCGCGCCCTGCTCACGCAAACCGGGGACTGCGACGTGCTGCCGCAGCGCCAACCGGGATACGTGGCCGTGCCGTTATACCTGCCGTTGGGAAAAATTGCATGGCGGGCGCTGGCGGCGCTGGCCGATCTCGCGGAACGGTTCAGTTCCGAGAAGATGCTGCGCGCCACTCAAGACCAGAACCTGCTCCTGCCTTTCGTGCGTGAGCCGGATATCGGACCCCTGCGTGAAGCGCTTCAAGGCGTTCTGGGCCCCGAGGCCACCCGTCCTGGCGCCAAGCGGGCCTTCACAACCTGCACGGGCGCGGCGACATGCCGCCTGGGACTGTGCCTGTCGCAGCCTGCCGCCGTCGCCTGTGCCCAGGCGCTCGATGGCGCAGGCCTGGCCCCGTCCACGATACGGGCTGTCGACATCCGGATGAATGGCTGCCCCAATGCCTGCGGGCAGCATCCCATCGGAACCATCGGCCTTTTTGGAGCCGCGCAACGGATTGGCGAACGCCTGATCCCCGCTTACCGGGTGCTGGTGGGCGCCAGGCGGGGTGAGGGAAGGACCCGACTGGGCACACTCGCGGGGGCTGTTCCCGCGCGCGCGCTTCCAGCCTTTCTCGCAGATGTGCTGCGCGATTATGAGGCCGATCATGCGTCCAACGAATCGTTTGCGGATGCCTTTGATCGCAAGGGAATGCGCCATTTTCAAACCATTCTGGAACGGCACACCCACGTGCCGACGGATACCGACGACCCGACGTTCTACCGCGATTGGGGACGAGACGAGGATTTTTCTCTGGCCGGACGCGGCGCGGGAGAATGCGGCTCGGGCGTCTTCGAAATCATCTCGGAAGATCTGTCGGCAGCCGCCCGCGCGCTGGATCAGGCAGAGACGGACGCGGAGCCCGGCGCGGCGCTTTTCCGCGGCCTGCTGGCGACCGTGCGCGCGTTGCTGATCACCCGCGGGATCGACTCTCAGGATCCGGATGTTATCCTCCGCTCGTTCGAGACGCACTTCGTGGAGACCGGCCTGGTGGATGTCGGTTTCCGCAACCTGCTGGCGCGCGCGCGCGGGTACCTGGAGGGCGGGCGAAATGCCGTGGCCGGTTGCCGGGAAGAAATCCGTCGCCTGCTCGATCGGATCCAAAAGCTGTACGCCACCCTGGACGCAGACCTCCGCTTTCACGAGCCTGAGGCCGCGCAGGCCGCTACCCCGCCGGCCGCGCGATCAAACGGGGCATTGAACGCCGGGTGATCCGAACAGTGAGAGGAAACGGAGCGTCACATGGCTATGACATCAGCACCAGGCCTTCCGATACTGCCGGTTGCGCTGCTTCTGGCGGGACGGCCCTGTCTGGTCGTGGGCGCCGGAAAGGTGGCGGCCCGCAAGGCCGGACACCTGATCGAAGCGGGCGCCCGGGTAACCGTGGTTGGCGAGCATGCCTCAGCGGCGGTCTGCGGCCTGCATGCATCCGGCGCCATCCGGTTGGAAGAGCGCGCGTTTGCCGAACAAGACATGACGGGGTGCGCGCTGGTGTTCGCCGCCACAGACGATGCCGATGCCAACCTCCGCGTGCTGGAAGCCTGCCGCCGTCAGGGCATCCTGTGCGGGTGCGTCGATTTCCACTGGCGGGAGGGAGACTTGATCAGCCCGGCGGTGTTACGCACGGACGACCTGACGGTGGCGGTTTCCACTGGCGGCCGATCCTGCCGGCGCGCACGCCTGGTTCGGGACCGCTTGGCGCGCCATCTTGCCGGCGTGGACACAGCCGATCTCCTGGTCATCGGGACGGGTATGACCAGCGTATCCACAACGTTCACCGTCGGCACCCGGACGAGTAACCTCGCTCGGGCCCAGACCCGTCAGGTCGTCGAGCGCCTTCGCGGGCTGCTGCCGGGCTGGACCTTTGACGTCCATCCGCGCTCTTCGCCCGGTGATCGGGATCGCGCGATGGATCTTCGCGAAAGCCCGGCGGACTTCTTCACGCGTGATCTGGACGAGGCCGTTCTCCGGGGCGATCTGGACTTCGCCGTTCACAGCGCCAAGGACATGCCGAATCCCATTACGCCGGGGCTGGACTGGTTCTGGCTGCCGTGGCGCGACGATCCGCGCGACTGCCTCGTGCTGCCGGCGGGAAGGTCGCACACCGCGATGCCGCTACGCCCGCGCCTGGGCGTAAGCAGCGAACGGCGAGAGGCCTACTGCCGGTGCCGCTTCCCCGACGCGCAGTTCCTGCCCATCCGCGGCAACATCGAGGACCGGCTGGCGCAACTCGATGGAGGCCGGTTCGATGCCCTTGTCATGGCCGGCGCCGCCCTGAACCGCCTGGGCCTCGAAACCCGGATCTCCGAGTGGATCCCGCTGGAGGAACTGCCCACGCCGCCCGGACAAGGCGCGCTCGGCCTCGCGTTCCGGGCTGGCGACGCGCGGCTGATTCGGCTGCGATCACTCTTTGTCCGGCCTGTCGCGTTTGTCGGTGCCGGCGTCGGATCTGCCGGGATGTGCACGGTTGATGGACTCGCGGAGTTGGAAGCGTGCGATGTCTGCATCCACGATGCGCTGATCGACCCCGCTCTGCTCGCCGGGCTTCGGGTGCATGCGCAATGCATCGATGCGGGCAAGCGCGCCGGGGACCCTGCGCATGCGCAGGCCGAAACCACGGATCGGATCTTGGACTATGCCCGCCAAGGGCGTCGTGTGGTGCGGCTGAAAGGCGGGGACCCGGGAATCTTCGGCCGCCTGGCCGAAGAGACGGAGGCGCTCGAGGCCCTGGACCTGGCGTTCCGGGTTGTTCCCGGCGTCAGCAGTCTGAACGCGGCCACAACCGGCACCGGCATGCTGCTGACCCGCCGCGGCGTGTCGCAGGGATTCTGCGCGATCACCGCGAGGGCGGCGGGAGGCAAGCCGGCCGATGTGTCGGCCTCCGCGCGCAGCCGCCTCCCCGTCGTCTTCTTCATGGCGGGCCAAAGCATCGCATCGGCCACGGCACAGCTTCTGAGCGATGGGTGGGCGGCCGCGACGCCTGCGGCCGTGATCCTGGCGGCGGGGACCGATGACGAAGCGGTGGTATCGGGCACGCTCACCGATCTGACGTCCCGCATGGACGTGCTGGACGAGGATGCGTCCAACCACCCGGCTCTCCTGATCTGCGGCGACGCGGCCGGGTATCGGTTTCGAGGCGGTGGGGGCGCTTTGCGCGGACAGCGGGTCCTCCTCACGTTCAGCGAGGCGTTGCTCAAGCATGCCGCGCAACAGGTTCGGGATTGGGGAGGAGTCCCCGTGTCCAGGCCGATGGTCTGTCTCTCGCCCCGCCTGGACGAACGCGGCTGGTTGCGCGATCTGCGACAGTACGACTGGAGCGTGGTCACGTCGCCCTCGGCGGTGGACTGTCTGATGAAGACGTTACGCCAGACGATGACCGACCTGCGAAGCCTGCCGCGGCTGCTGGTTGCGGGCCCTGGAACGGCCGCGCGGTTCGAGGCTTACGGTATTCAGGCCGATGCGCAGCCGGCTGCGGACTTCGGCTGTGCGGGCGTGCTGGAATGGGTACGCCGCCATCTGACAACTGGCGAACGGGTGCTGCGCCTGCGGTCGGATCGGGCCGGCGCCGGCCTGGCGCATGCGCTGAGGGGATGCGGGCTGCGCGTGGATGACGTTGTCCTGTACCGGAATGAGCCCATGGTCTACGCACGCAAGCCGCGATTTGACATGGCCGTCTTCGCCAGCGGAGCGGCGGTGGAATCGCTGCTCGCGCAGTGGGGGCGGGAGGCCTTGACGGGAAAGCGTGTGGCGGCCTTTCCGGGATCGGCGTGCGCGGCACTGGCGAAAGCCGGCATTCCGGTGGATGTTGTGGCTGCGGAACCGACCGTCGCGGCCTGCGTCGGCGATCTCGCCCTGCACGACGTGCGTCGGGCGATGGAGGAAGAGACGGAAACACCGCCTGGGCCGTGAGCTCGGGGGCTGACGGGACGACGAGCGTGCTCCTGGTTTTCTCCGTGGGGTGGTTTGGTTTTTGCAAGAGAGAAGTCAGGAGCCAGAATACAGGAGCCAGAATATGAGAACATGAGTTCCAATTCTGAATTCTGAATACTGAGGCGCTTGCAGAACCCCTGCAAGCGCCGGTTTCAGGTTTCAGTGTTCAGGTTTCAGGAAGACGCAATACTGTGTGGTTGCAGGCGTTTCTTCCTGACACCCGAACCCTGAAACCTGTTCCCTGAACCCTGCCCCCTGCCCCTACTTCTTCAGGCGCATCAGGTCTGCAGCCGGCCGGTCGCCCGGCTCGTCGAAATCGCGCGTGAGGACGGCGTTCTTCGGCAGGCCGACGTTCTCGGGTATCGCCTCCTCCGCGTCAACGATGCCGACGGTGACGAAGATGATGACCTCCCTCTGATCCTTGGCGCGGCTCTTCCAGCCGAAGAGGCGCGGGCCGACCCACGGAATATCGCGCAGCAGCGGGATGCCGTTGTCGGTGTTGTTCTCTTTGCTCGTGGTCAAACCGCCGATCACGGCGGTCGTGCCGTCCAGCATGGAGAAGATCGTGTTGATCTTCTTGATGCTGATGATCGGATATTTGGTCCGGGCTTGTTTGCTGCCATCCGGATTCACCGCCTCTTCGACTTTGTAATAGCCACCCTCGCCCCTGGTTGTATCCAGTTCGCTGATTGAAGGCTCGATTTTCACGGTGATAACGCCCGAGCTGCTGACCCGAGGTGTGACTTTTAGGTTCACGCCGTAACTGAAAAATGCGTCGCCCACGCAAAATCCGCCATCCTTGCCCGGAATGGTCTGGAGTTGCGTCGTTACGATGGGATTGCCTTGTTTGCCGTCCGGCAGGCTTGTGGGTTCGGATTTAACTTCAACATAGGGTTCCTTGACGGTCATGTCAACGATGGCCGTCTCCTCGTTGGCCACGATGATCTTGGGGTTGGAGATCAGGGAGACGCCGTCCACCCCCTCAAAGGCGTCAATCACCCATTTGAACTGGGTGCTGGTCAACGCCCCCCAATTCTTGAAGAACTTGTCGAGATTGATCGGGTTGGCCGTGTCATTTCTCACGGCGTTCTCCAGCGTCGACGCTGCCGCATAATTACCCGGAGCGATATTGTAATTAATCAGGCTGTCGCCCTGGAACGTCGACCATTTGACCCCGACCTTCCGGCTGGCCGCGGCGGAGAGCTCCACGAAGCGGGCCTCGATGTAGACCTGGCCGCGCGGCATGTCGAGGGTTTCGACGATCCGCTTGACCTCGGGGATCCGGCTCGACGGGGCCTGGACGAGGATGGCGTTGCCGTCGGGGAAGGGGGTGGCCGTGCCGGATTTCTCCAGCATGGTGTTGATCAGCTCGGACATCTTGTCAACCTTGGCGTAGCGGAGCTGGATCGTTTCGGTCACGCGGGGCTCCTGGCCGGCGACGCCCGATTCGATGATGAAGATGCCGGAGCCTGTCGGCTTCTCAATCAGCAGCAGATCGCAGCGGCCGAGAATCGATTCAAAGGCGGGCTTCCAGCCGACGTTCTTGAGACTCACGCTGACCGAGCCGCCCAGATTGGTCGTGGCGGCGATAATGTTGGCGCCCGAGAGCTGTGAGAACAGCTTGATCACTTCGGAGATGGGCAGGTTCTCGAAGCGCACGCTGATCAGGCCATCCGCCGTTTCGGTCAGGCCTTCTGGAATCTCCTCCGAGGCGGCCACAACCGTGACCGGGACTGCGGCTGGGGCGGCTTTCGCGACTGCCGGGGCGGCGGGCTTGACGGCGGGGGCCGGCGCGGGCGCCTTGACGGCGGGCGCGGGCGGAAGAGCCGGGGCAGCTTCCTGAACGGCGGGCGCGGGCGCGGCCGGAAGCTCCGGGTCGGTTTCTTTGACGGCAGGGGCCGGCGCGGCCGGAAGGGCCGTGGCATGGGGATCGGCGACCGGAGTGGCGGGATCCGCTATCGCAGCCGGAGCGGGAGTCACCGGCGGAGCCAGATCTTTCAAGAGCGGCTCAATGGGGGCCCCCTCATTCTGTGAACGGACAGCCGTCGACACCATAACGGCCGCAACAGCACACGCGAGCAGCAGTAAACGTTTCATGGTTTGAGTTCTCCGGGTTTGTTTGGGGCGGATTTCGCCAACTGGACAGTTGTATGATTGTGGGGAAGATAACGCTAAGGTTGGATACCTGTCAATCTGTTTCTCGCTTGGGTGGTCCAAACCGTTTGCCGTCGCTGAGACGCCGGGCCTCGGCCGGGATCAATTCAACGCCGGCGGCGGTGATGCCGCCGACGCGCCAGGAACAGGCAAACAGCGACGTGCTGGCCGAAACGGTCTGCCCGATTGCCAGCAGACGGTTGTTCAACAGCGCGAAGTACACCTCTTTACCTTCGGGATCCACGCTGCGGCCAACGCGGGGCTTGATCTGACCAACGGCCGCAGCCCAGTCGGCCGGGCCCGGATCGGGAAGCCTGACGGGCGGCGGTCCGGAGGGGGTAGGAGTCTCGACCCGGGGGGCCGCAGCGTCCACGACCGGGGGATTGGGATCAAAGCCCGGCGGCCAGAATGGATCACGAACGATGGGGGTCAGGGCGGAGGGCGTGTCGGGCGTGTCGGGCGCGTCCGTGTCGGCGGGTGTCGGGGCAGGCGCGGCCGGTTCCGCCTCCACCGGGACAGGCGCAACCGGTTCGAGAGCCAGGGCGATCCCGGCGGCGGGCATCTCGGCTGCTGGGGGCGTCTCCACGGCATCCTGGGCACGCACCGGGCCGCTGGCGAGGGCGAGCGCGACGACGACGACGGGCATCGAACCGCGAACCCGGGCTCCTGGCCTGGTGGATGGGGATAGACCGATCATGACGGCGAACCTCACAAGGGGGTGATTTCGGTGGGAGCGCTGATACACTCGATGCGGATCGTGACGCGGTGGCGACGGACATCGCCCGGATTGGCTGAAAGGGTCAGGCCGGTCACGTAAACATAGGGGTTGTCGGCTTCGATCGCGGCGAGGAAGTCGCGGATCTGCTGGTAGGATGCCGAGCCGACAATGTCAGCCGAGCAGCGGGAGAGGGGCGCACCGGGGCGGTTCCAGGGCAGCGGCACAGGATCCTGGACGGTCATGCTCTGCACCTCGAAGCCGGACGCTGCCGCGAGCGGATCAAACCGCGGACGCATCCCGAGTTGATACGAGGCCCCCAGCGCGGGGCGCAAGGCATAGGTCTCGGCGATGTGCCTGAGCGTGGCATTCAGCGTCTGGATGCGGGCCTCGTGCGCCGGGATCTCGGCCACGGCCTGCTGCGCCAGGGCGTTCGTCTTCACCATCTCGGCGCATTTTGCCGCCTGCTCGTTCGCGTCCTTCCGCATTGGGACAAAGGCCAGCGCCCAAAGGCCATAAATCACCGCGACCGCGACCAGCGCGCCAATCACGGCCAGCTGCTGCTTCTCTTTGGGTGTGAATGATTTGTTCATTTCAGTGTTTTGACACGATAGGTGCAGACAATTTCAAAGAGACGCCCCGCCAGACCGGCGTTCGATGCCGGATCCAGGCGGAACGCGCCCTGCGGAATGACGGCCGAGTCGACGGTGTTGGTGAAGGGGTGTGCGGAGAAGACATCGCGCAACCGGGCGACATCGGCCTCGGCGGTCGGGCTTGACGTCTTGCCGATCAGCCGCAGCGATGCGCTGAGCTCGGGCGGCTTCGCGGGCGCGGCACCGGGCGCGGCGGCAGGCGAAACGCTGATCTCGCTCATCATCCTCAGATCGGTCAGTTGCAAGGTCTCGGGCATGGCGGTAGCGAGGGCGGTCAGCTCATCCCGCCAGCTGATCCGGGCGTTCCGCCAGCCGTCCAGATCTGACGCCACGCGCTCGATGGCCTGCCGCCGTGTGGCGAGGGTCTGCGCCCGCTTGAAATCGGCCTCAATCCGCCCCCACTTCCACGTTTCTTCCTTGAGCGCCGTAGCGTTACGCTGGGATGTGAAAAACGCCCATCCGAGAACAGAGAGGATGACGGCGAGGACCAGACCGGCCAGAACGAAGATGAGAAAGCGGGACGTGATGACGCTGCAGTCACGGATCTCGTGTTCGTCAATCAGATTGACACGCAGATTCATGGTCTTTTGGCCTCCAAGGCCGCGACGGCGGCGCCTGCGGCGGCGGCAAAACGGCACCCTTGAGCGGCAAGCCCCGGTGTGATCGCATCGGGCGCCGCCGGCAGGACGGCCAGGGGGTTCCAAACCGTGACTTCGACGCCCAGGGCGGCTGCCAGCGGCTCCGCCCAGCACGGCGTCTGAAACAGGCCGCCCGAGACGACCAGACGCCCGGGCCGGACGTTGTGGCGCCGTGAAACAAAATCACGGCCGAGGATGATCTGGCGGGCGAGGGGCTCGAATGCGGCCCCGGTCTGACCCTCGGCGTCAACGATGCCTTCACCGACGGCTCCCAGAGCCGTCTCGGCATCCATCCCGAGGCTTTCCCCAAGCTTTCGCATTATCGCATTCGCACCAATGCGAAATTGTCTCGCAAATGCGAGTTTCCGGGCGACGATGATCGCAACGGTGGCGGTCTCGGCGCCGAGGTCGAGCAGAATGACACCCTGATCACGGTTGCCCGGGATGCTCAAGACCATCCCGTTGATCGCAGCCAACCCCGCGACCTCGAGCGACTGGGGGGCTGGAAAGCCCTGAACGAACGCGCTCAGCGTGGCCCGAGCCACCGCATCGGGAAGCGCGGCGAGCAGCGCGTGGGTTTCGCCCGCCGTGGAGTCCTGAATTTCAATCGCTATGCGAAACGCTTTGGGGTCGGTAATGCCGAGCAACTCGGCAATCGGCACATCGTCCAGCTTGTTGGACGGCCTCGGAATGGAGAGCAGCTTCGAAACGATTCCCGGATGCGACACCGCCAGGGCACCCGCAGGGGCGCGCATGTCGCGCGGCAACACGCAGGCGCCGGAACCCGTCGCAGGCCCGCTCCAGACGCGCACAATTGACCACGCCCCGCCCCCCATGCGCGACACCCGCACCGCACGGGTTCCAGTGGTGCCAAAATCAATCCCCACCACATCTCTGAGAAAGCCGCCACCGAGGGACAACGCCGCCTTGATGCCCGAAAAATCCATACGGGTACTTTAGCAGAAATGGTGCCAGTTGCAATGGCTTTCTGCTTTGAGAATCGAAAAGAAGCGGTGTTTTACGGCGCCGTGATTGTTTGGCATATTCCATGCAATTATAAGACGGCGCACGGGGCGCAGGCGGCGTCTGCGGGACCCCGGAAGAGGACCAGGAGAATAACCATGAAAATTTCCTCTGCTCAGGCACGGCGCGCAGGGTTTGGCACGATTGAGACGATGATCGCGTTGATGGTTGTGTTGATCGGACTCGCCTCGGCAAGTCCCGTTATCACCCAGGCCAGTCATGCCATCCGCCTCGGCCGGGATCATTACGTGGCGACGACGATCGCTCTCGCGACGCTGGAGCAGGCGCGCAATCTCGATGTGGGGCTGCTGCCCCTCCTCGCGGTCACGGGGCGGGTCGTGAACGACCAGGGGCTGCCGACCGCCGACGGCCACTTCCGCCGCTCGGTGGTGGTACAGCAGAATGTTCCCTCTGCGGGGATGACCCAGGTCACGGTGACGGTCGAGATCGCCGACCGCCGGCGCGGCGGTTTTATCGGCGCGCAACAGAATACCATGATGGCCTACACGTCGTATTAAGCGATTGGCGAGAGAGACGGGATATCCATTGTGTGGCAACACCGATCCAGAGCGGGCTTTTCGATCGCGGAATTCATCGTCACGATCACGATCCTGCTGATCGTGATGACCATGGCGGCCGTGGGTTATTTGCATTTCATCCACGCCGAACGCCGGGGATCGGAGGTGGCGCAGCTCGACATGGACGTGCGCAAGGCGATCGAGATCCTGCGCGAGGGACTGCGGCTCACCACGATCGACCAGGTGGTCTTCTACCCGCCAAACACCCCGCCCCATCGGGCCATCAGCTACCCCGCCGTGGTCGACTGGGACCGGAATGGCCTCGTGGACCTCGAACCCGGCGGCACCAACGTGCTGTGGGGGCAGACGGTGGTCTATCACATCTGGCAGCAATCGCCCTACCAACTGCTGCGCACGACGTTCCAGCCGCGCAACAAGACCCTCTCCAATGAACAGCGGGCCGAACAGCTCCGGCGGGTCGTCGAGCAGCCCGACCACGGCGCCGATTACGAGCTGGAGCCGTATCAGGGGACGACGCGCATCTTCAGCAATTTCTTCGAATGGAATCTCTCGTCCAAAAGCACGGCGTTCGACGGCTACAGCCCGGCCGAGGAGCGTGTGCCCACGCCCTTTGGCAGTTATGTGCTGGCGCCCGGAACGCACACGCTGTCGTTCCGCACCACCGACAAGAACAGCCTGAACACGACCGCGAGCTACCGGGTGGCGCTGGACACCCTCCGGCCCGCGTTCAGCGGCGGGGAGATCGAGGCCGAGGCGCTGACGGTGTCGAGCGCCACCCCCGCCGCAACGGTTGTGACCACCGTTCCCGAAGTCTGCAGCGGCAACAACTACCTCAACTTCCCGGCCACCTCGACCAATCAGACGATGCTCGTCTCCTTCCGCAATGACGAATGGGTGGAATCCAATTTCCGCGCGGCCGACGTGCGCCAAAGCAACACCGTCTACACCGCCTTCGGCGCCAAGCTCGACAACTCGGTGGTCCTGGAGGGCGTCGGCGACACGTGGACCGTCGGCAACCACACCGATGATGTGACCGGATATTGGGAAGACATGCGCTCGGCCAACGGCATCCTGGTGCGGGTGCCGCTGGAGGGGGTCGAGTTCGGCGGAACGAATGTCGGCACCCTCGTCCGCTCCGGCTCGCTCTATCGCGTTCCCGGAGCCGCCGCCGCCGCGGCAGCCGGACGCTCGATCAGCACCCGCTGCCTGGAAATGGCCATCTACTACGATACGACGTTCGGCACCAACGCCGTGATCGCCGAAGTGGACAGCGATGGACAGATCGTGCCCGGCACGCAGGGGACGATCTTCCTGAGCCGCACGCATGCCGGAAATACGTCGGGGAGCGGCTACATGGTCTATGGGTGGTACGTCGGCGGTGCGACCTACCCGATCTCCACCGCGAAACGCTATGTCGTGAGCTTCTGGTTGAAGCCGACCGCCTCCGACCCGTGGTGCGCCAACTGGGCCCACCCCTCTTACAAGAGCCTGCCCCCGACCCGCATCCGCACGCTGACGACCAACGACCTGCCGAACGCGCAGAATCTGCTGGCTGCTTCGTGGTCCAACGGGACCTACACGACGCGCGCCAAGGTCGTGGGCCTCATGCGGCTGGTCACGTCGTTCGCGCCCGCCGGCGAATTCTGCTCGCAGGTCTATGACACGGGTTTCGCCAACCCCGCTTATACCAACGTGACGTGGTCCAACGCGGTCGTCAACACCGCCTACACGACCGTCGCCACGACCAACGCCGCCCTCGCCCTCTGGCTCCGGTCGGGCGCGTCCCCGAATCTGACCAACGTGGCCTGGACGGCCGTCGCCAGGGACACGGCGCCCGCGCTCGCCACGAGCGGGCGCTATGTCCAGTTCCGGGCGACGCTGGCCAGCGACGCCCTCTCCTCGCTCTCACCCATCCTGCACCACGTGCGCCTGCGCTGGGACGCGCCGCCCGCGCTGGTCAACCTGAGCGGCGTGCTGTACAAGGGGCCCGACCGCGGCGCGTTCGAACTCCTGGTTGACGGCCAGCCGCTGGTGCGGTCGGTCCGCGTGGAGCTGACCCTGTTCCGGGATATTCCAACGATCAATTACAAATCCGAGCGGCTGACTTCGTCCATGGTGGCCGAGGTCGAACCCCGCAACACGGGACGTTAGTTGCAGGCGCGCGACGCGATTCAGGGAAAGGGGGATGCCATGAGAAAACAAAAACAGGGCCGGCAGGGCTTCGCCATGATCGTGGCCCTTTCATTCCTGGCGCTGATGGTGCTGGTGGCCACCGGGGTGCTCGCCTTCGGCCAGCAGCAGATGCACGCGGCCCGCCGGACGCGCGATTACCTCAAGGCCAAGGTGATCGCCGAGACGGGGCTGAACATCGCCTTCAACGACATTCGCGGGGATGTGGATCTCGTGACGGGGTACAACGGAGCCCCGATGGCGTTCGGCGACGGAACCTATGCGGTGACCATCACGAATGTCAGCACCTCCGCCGATGGCCGGACCCGCCTGCTGCGGCTCACCAGCGTCGGCCGGTGCGGCATCGCCGATGCGCGGGCGTCCCTGGCGGTGCGCCACATCCACAATACGAACACCTCGGGCAATCCCGATCTCGACAAGGTCCTGGTCAACGCCCTGACCAGTCAGAAGCAGATCGTGCTGAACGGCAACCCGACCGTCGTCGGCGACATCGCCTCGGCCACCCGGATCTCGACATCGGGCAACGCCTTCAATGTCACCGGCACGGGGTTTGCGCCGGACTTCAGCGGCCGTGCGAACCGGTTCACCGGCGGCGTCAACACCAGCGACCCGTCGCGCTATTCGATCAACTGGGGCGCCGTGCTCTCCATGGACAAGTACACCTCCAAGGCCGTCACCCACGACGGCCGGGCGTTCTCGAGCTATCCCGCCAACACCATCGTGTACAGTCCGAATGACGTCTCCATCAGCGGCGGCACGATTCAATGCATGATCATTTCCGCCAAGAACATCCGTATATCGGGCAACGCGAGGCTGCTGCGGCCGGGCACCTACCCCGTGCTGGTGAGCCTGAACGGCTCGATCACGATCACCGGCACGCCGGAGGTGAACGGGTTCGTGGTGTCGCTCAGCGGCGACGCCCCCATGGGCAAGGCCGCCGGAACGCCCACGATCAACGGCAGCCTCTTCATCATGGGCGGGCTGCCGGACAGCGGCAACGTTAAGATCAACTACCTGCCGCTCGAGATCCGGCCGCCCGACACCCCCGACGCGCGCGACACCGTGGAAGTGGTCGCCTGGCAGTGACACACCCCGCCCCCCCGTCATCCCACCCCCTGGAGATCGTCTCGTGAGCACAGCGACCCCCCTCCCCTCCGCCAGGAACCTCGCCCAAACCATCCGCATAGACATCCTGCCCCGGTTTTCCGACACCGACGCCTCCGGCGACAAGGGCCGGGATGCGGGCGCCTTGCGCCGCACCCTGCTGAACGTGGCGGACTACCGCTTTCTTTTTGAGAATGCCTACGACGCGACCCTGCTGACGCACGAGGACGGCCGGATCATCGTGGCCAACGCCCGCGCCGAATGGCTGCTGCGCTGCGACGAGAAGACCCTCCAGGAGATGAATGTCCAGCACATCGTCTCCGGCATGGACGAGTCGGTCCTGGCCTCGATCAACGCGGGGTTGCAGACCGCGCGCTTCATGCGCATCACGGCCTGGTGCGCCCGCTCCGAGGGCGAGCCGTTCCCGGCGGAGATCGCGGTGACCCGCCTGGAGCACGCCGGCGAGGTCTGGCTGTGCTTCTTCATCCGCGATGAAACGGTCAAGCGCCGGGACGAGGAGGCTCTGCGCACCGTCCACAACGCCATGCAGAACGCGGGGACGGGGATCGCCGTTGCCGACCTGGACGGCCGGCTGGTGCATACCAACCCGGCGCTGCGCCGGATGTGGCGGATCGCCGACGCCGACGCGCCGACGCTCACCCTGGCCGCATTGCTGGGGGAGCCGGTCGCCGAGGCGGTGATGACCGTCGTCCAGCCGGACGCGCCGCCGACCTGGACGCACGAGCTTCCCGTGCATCACGACACCGAAGACCCCCGCTGGATCCAGATCTCCGCGGCGGCCAACACCGACCCCGACAATGTCGCGACCGGCGTGGTGCTGTCGTTCGTGGATGTCAGCGACCGCTTCCGCGCCGATGCGATCGAGCGGTTGCGCGAACGCGACCAGATCATGGCGCAGAGCCTCGGCGCCGTCTGCCACCATCTCGGACAGCCCACCACGGTGCTGCTCTCGAGCATCGAGATGCTGCAACTGGCCGGCAACAAAGACCCCGCCCTCGTCAAGTCCCTGTTGGAGATGAGCATGACCGCGGCCGAAGAGATCCGCCAGATCCTCCGCAAGCTGAACGAAATGGACGTCTACAAGGCGGTCCCCTATCTCGCTTCGGCCACCGAGGCGCCCGCGACGGCGATCATCGCGCTCGACGCGTCAATCTGACAGCGCCCGCTCAAAGGCCGGCCAGTCGCCCACCCGCGTGACCGTCCCGCGCGGCGGGGTGTAGGCCCGGTTCCAGGGACGGTCAAAGACAAATACGCGGGCGGGTGTGTGGGTGCCCAGCCAATCGAGAGCGGAAGGGGCGTCTTCGAGCGCCACGTCAAACGACAGCGCGCGCAAGTCAGCGCGCGTCAGCGCGCGGGCGGCTCCCGGTTGCGGCGGCGGTTCGCGCTGGTATTTATCTACGAAGACGAGCGGCACGTCGCCCACTCCGTGGCGCTCCAGCCAGCGCTGAGACACGTCCCGCGAGGCGACGGGGCGCCCCGTGACGATCGCCACCTCCCAGCCGAGACGCCGCCAGCGGATGAGCGTCCCGATGGCGCCCGGCGTCGGCGCATAACCCAGGATCGCGTCATCCGTGTGCGCCCGCTCCATCAGCCGCTCATATTGCCCGGCGTCCAGATCGAACGAGCGGCGCAGGTCAAACCAGCGGATGTCCTCGTACCTCACGCACACGCCGAACAACGCGCGGGCCAGCCCGCACAAAGCCCGGGCGGTCTCACACACCACGTCGTCAAAATCCACGTAAATGCGCATCGTCTGGAAAATGGTCGGGGCGAGGAGATTCGAACTCCTGACCTTTTGCACCCCAAGCAAACGCGCTACCAGGCTGCGCTACGCCCCGACGGGGAAGAAAACGGTTGTAAGATACCAGTGATTGCGCGCGGGGTCAAATGAAATGACAGATCCGCTGGTAATCGGTTAGCGACGGGGGTGTGGGACAGTGTGGGGGTGCGTGAGTGCGTGTGAGTGTGTGGGTGGGTGGGATAGGTGTCTGCGCGAAGCGCGAGGTAGGGCAGCGGCGTCCCGCCACGCCGCAGGCGAATGGATAAAGAGGCTCTTGCAAAACCTCGCGAGTATGGGCGTGACACGGGCATCTTGCCCGTGTTTCACGGGCGGGACGCCCGTGCCACGGTGGGTTATGCAAGAGCCTCAAGGGAATTCTGACCACTCACCCACCCCGCCTCGCGCATACCTTTGGCTTTCGGCGCGGCGGGACGCCGCCGCCCTACCCGCTTTCGCGCGGCCACATACCCACTCACGCACCCACACACCCGCACACGGTCACAGTCCCCCCCCCCCCGCCCCCAACCCCCCACGACCC
>VGWG01000011.1 GCA_016873675.1 Lentisphaerota bacterium
TATGCCTTACGAACCTGGACACATCGTCCCGCCGCCGGGGTAGACGTCTTTTTGTGCGTGCACTTCCACGCCAAAGGCTATTGGCGGCTGGATTGGATGCGGCGGCACGTCATGGACGGCGAGCCTCTGCCCGAGGTTCCCGACCCCGGTCGCGGCACGCCGATCTTGCCCGGCATGGAGGATTTTTTGGAGGGGTAGGTTTACGGCAAGGCTGTGCGTGCGGGACGGTTGGGCAGGAGGCGGCTTGCCTGCCGCACCGTGAGCGTGTACGCTCTGCGCGTGCGTGCGGTCAGGGCATCGGCGTACGCCGCAGGGTTGGCTGGCGTCGTGCAGACGATCCAGAGTCCGACGCCGGCGAGATTGAGCAGATAGATCAAGATGTAGGAGAAGAGCCGCCCGCAGGCCGCGATATCGGGCTGGTGGATCAGCAGGCTGTTGAGGGTGAAAGTGAGGTGAAAACTCCACGACAGGCCGATCAGAAAAAGCCAGAGCAGATGGTACGGCGCGGGCTCCATGAACAGGCCGAGCAACAGCCGGATGGCGACGAGGATCAGGGTGTAGAACGGGAAGAAGTAGGGGGCCAGCGTGATGAGCGTGTTGGTCTTGGTCAGATGAACGCTGCCACCCGTTGGCTGGATGTCCAGCCTGCTGACACGGGCCCCGAATATCAGTCCCCAGACGGCGTGGGTCAACTCATGAGCGACTATGTAGGCGCGCATCGGATGTGGCAGGAACAGATAGAACACCACCCACAGCACCCCGCCGCCGGCCAGAGCCAGCGCGGAGGGCGCGAACGGGGAAACCGCCGTCGAGGAGATGAACACCATGTCGGCCGTGGCCCGAGTGACCGCCACGCAGAGCGGCAGGAGCAGCAGGGCGATCACGAAGCGTACGATTTTATTCATGGCTCTCCGCAGCGGTAACGCAACGGCGCCCGTAGTATGCCGGATGACGGCGAATCCGTAAAGCCCAATCCTCGGCGTGGAGAAATGCGGTGGAGAATTGCTGGGTTTCGCGTGATCCGGCGTTGCCGAACACACCCCGTTCGGTTACACTAACACCTTTTCGGATCGGAAAGCGTTCGCGCGTGAGGCGCGTCATCAAGGAATCGGATCTATGGCACAACAGACGAATCATTCGGCGGCATCGGCCGCTTTTGCGGCGATGCTGGACACCCAGACGGTGGTCTACCGCAAGGGGTTTAATCCGGGCGAGCGGGTGAGCGCGCGCGTTCTGGCGCTGAACGACGTCTACGCGATTTTGGACGTGCAGGCCAAGAACGAGGGGCTGCTCCCGATTGCGGAGGTGTTGAACGAGGCGGGCGAGCCGACCGTTAAACCCGGCGATAGCCTGACGGTCATCTTCACCGCGATGCAGGGCGGCGCGTTCATGTTTGCCCTGCGGGTCTCGGGTTCGCTTCTCATGGATCAGACCGTCGGCCGCGCCTTCGAAAGCGGCATGCCGATCGAGGGGCTCGTTAAAAGCGAGATCAGCGGCGGTTACGAAGTGGCGGTTGGTGCGACTCGCGCCTTTTGTCCCTATTCACAGATCGATTTGCACAAGACCGAAGGGGCTGTGTATGTCGGCCAAAAATTCGGCTTTCTGGTGAGCGAGTACGGCGAGGAGGGCCACAATGTGGTGCTGAGCCGTCGCGCCTTGCTGGAGAAGGAGCGGGAAGCGCAACGCGAGTCCCTCCTGGCTGATCTGCGCGAAGGGGATGTGCGCAAAGGGGTGGTTTCGCGCCTGACCGATTTCGGTATTTTTGTCGACTTGGGCGGCATCGATGGGCTGATCCCGCTGCGGGAACTCTCGTGGGTGCGGGATACGAAGCCCGAAGACGTCGCCAAGGCGGGCGACACGGTCGAGGTCCAGGTGCGCGAGGTTGATCTGGAACGCAACCGCGTCTCGCTCAGTCTGCGCGCGACCCAACGCGATCCGTGGCAGGACGCCATCGAGCGGTATCCGATTGGCAGCACGCTGACGGGCAGGGTCTCGCACATCGAGCCGTTCGGCGCGTTTATCGCGATCATCCCCGGCGTCGATGGCCTGGTGCCGATCAGCAAGCTGGGCAACGGCCGACGCATCCTCTCGGCCCGCGAGGCGGTGAGCGAGGGACAGGAGCTGCTGGTGCAGGTCGAGGCGATCGATCCTGAGCGCAGGCGGATCGCGTTGAAGCCCGTTGACGTGCGGGTGCAGGCGCTCAAGCCGGGCGAGCTGGCGCCGGGGAGCGAGGTCGAGGGCATCGTGGAGGGCATCAAGGAATTCGGCGTATTCGTCCGCCTCTCCGAGGAGAAGGCTGGCCTGCTTCATATCAGCGAGACCGACATCCCCAAGGGCGGCGCGCCAGCGGCCCGGCTGGAGCGGATGTTCGCTCCCGGTTCGGCGATCAAGCTGATCGTGAGATCGATCGAGGGAGGCCGCATCTCGCTGACCACGCCCGCCAAGTGGCAAGCGCGGACGTCGGGTGAGGGACAGGAGGCGGAGGTGTCCGCCTTTCTGGCCTCGTCCAAAGCGCCGGCGAAGGGCCTCGGAAACCTCGGCGACGTCTTCGGGTCTTTGAAGCTGTAGCCTATTCTCCTTGACCCGTCCAATACGTTTTTACTATTCTCACACCTTTCACACGCCGTTTTCAGGTCGGATGCAACGGAACTGACCGATCCATGGCGACGCTTTTCCAACAAGGAGAATCTGCATGAGCGAACTCAAGGACATGAAGCATCTGCTGCACACATGCGCGTACCATCCGATTGAAATCGAGCGGTACATGGATCCGAAGAATCCGGCGATCCTCAAGTTTGACGCGGAATTGGGTTATATCCACCAGAACCATTGCATGAAAGACGGCATGGAGGGGACCGTCACCCTGGGAACGTACGACCGCCGCTATTATAACCGCACCATGATCAACTACGCGGATCAGCCGTGCCGGATCAACACCTACGGCGACAGCTACACCCAGGGGGCTCAGGTGAGCAACGGCGAAACGTGGCAGGAGTTTCTCGCCGCCAACTTCCGCGAGCCGATCCGAAACTTCGGCGTTGGCGGCTACGGCGTCTATCAGGCCTACCAGCGGGCGATGCGTATGGAGGCGATCAAGGAAGTCGCCGCCGAAAATATCATTCTCAATGTGTGGGATGATGACTACCTGCGCAACATCGACGCCGCCCGCTGGGTGCGTGTGGCGTGGATGTGCCGGGCACTCCCGCGCGGTAAGAAGGACGGCTATCCGGTTCATGGATTCCCTTGGAATCACCTGCGCCTGGATACCGATACGGGCACGTGGGTCGAACGTCCCGGCATGTTCAAGAAGACCGCAGATCTCCGCAAGCTCGTGGGAGCGGATAACTTTTACAACGCCTTCAAGGATGATCAGGGCGCGCAATTATACTGCCTGCGCGAAGGGGGCGAAGCGCCTGTCGAGCAGTCGGAAAAGCTGGCCGAAGCGCTGGGTGTCAAGGTCAACCTGCGTAACGCGAAGACCCGGCAGGCGGATGCCCAGAAGCTGCACCTCGCTTACGGCATCCGCTCCACCATGTACACCGTGGACAAGTTCCGCACGTGGTGCAAGGCCAACAAGCGCAAGTTCATGATCATGCTGAGCTATGATGTGCCGACGCTGGAGAAATACTTTAAGACCGGAAAGCGGTTCGATCAGGAGTTTGTGGACTTCCTGAACCGGGAGAAGTACCTGTACATCGACACCCTGCCGAAGTTTGCCGCAGAACGGAAGGTGTTCAAGGGAACCAATGAAGAATTCTTCAACCGATTCTTCGTGGCCCGTGCCGGCGCCCAGGTGTTCGGGCACCACACGCCGCCCGGAAACTTCTGGTTCGCCTACGCCATCCGCCCGGAATTGCTCAACTGGCTCGATCCCAAACCGCCCGCGTACCGGGGATAAACATCATCGCGACCTGCATCCGCGCGGCGATTGCAGGTCTATTGTTGAGTTCCGCCCGTCTTCATGAGTCGGAAGCCGACCTCAGCCTGGCGATCATCACTATTAGGTAGCATCGACCATGCGCACGGGGAAGGGGGCTGAGTTTGCGCCAACGTACAGCGTACGATGCGGAAAGGGGAACTCGATCCCCTCGCGATCAAACCGTGATTTGATTTCTTTCATGATCGAATTGCGCAGCGTCATGGTGTCCGTTTTCTCAAACCACACGCCGAGCAGAAACTCGAGCGCCGAGTCTCCGAAGCCCTTGAAGAGAATCAACGGCGCCGGCTCGTCAAGCGCATAGGGGTTCTGATCGGCAATCTCCGTCAGCACGCGGACAACGTGATCCACGTCTTCCTTGTAAGCAACGCCGATATCGATATCCATCCGCCGGATCGGAAACCGCGTGATGTTGATGAATGTGCTTTTGATCAAGGATTCGTTTGGAATACGGACAAAACGGTTGTCAAACGTCCGCAGCTTGACCGACAGCAGATCAATCTCATGGACCAGCCCCGTCGTCTCCCCGACTTGGAGCACGTCATCGACATGGAACGGCTTTTCGAGAATCAAGAACAGCCCGCTGATCAGATTCGACAGGCTTGTCTGAGCGGCAAAGCCGATCGCCACGCCGGCGATGCCCGCCGCGCCGAGAATGGCGGTCAAATTGAACCCCATCTCGCCGAGCAGGACCACGGCCAGAACCGTCCCAAGCCCGTAGCGAATCAATTTGCGCAGGAGCATCACCCCTTGCGGCGAGAATTTCTTCGCTCCCACTCGGCGCGCAATCTTTTCGGCCAACCCGATCAGGGGCACGCCGATGATCACCAGAACCACCAGCCGGGCCAGCGCAATGTGGTGCGCGTAGAACCAATCGATAAGTCCTTGCATGGTGTCCTCTTTAAAAACCGGAAATGGATTTGAAGGTGCCGAAAGCGCGCATCATCCGGCTCTGCTTGTGGGGTTTGCGCGGCTCCGCCACCAACCGTCTCGCGCGGTCATACGGGGGCGGGGTCGTTTCGAACGTGATGTTTGCCGGATGATCGTCGCCGCGGTACACGAGCGTTCCACGATTCGTCCAGAGATGATGCGTGCCCGCATAGATGCCGAGCGATTGCGTCCGCAGACAGAGTCGCTCGAACGTCAGGCTGTGACTGTCGGCGTTTTGAATGGTGACCGGACACACGGCCAGATGCGCATCGTGGCGCAACTCGTCCAGATGTCGACGGGCGTGGGTCTTGACCGCATAGCACAACTCGCCCTCGATCGGTGGTCCGAACCATGAGTTGGATAGCAGGACTGACGGTTCCTCGCACACCTCGCGCGGTTCGCCCCCGTCCCGGACACAGAGGACGGCCACGCGTATCGGAATGCTGACAAAGAAAGCGACTTCCTCGCCGGGCAGGACCGTCACCGGCATCGCAGGACGCACGATGACAGGGCGGGGGGGGAGCCGCGGTTCCAGCGCAATCTGTATCGGCCTGCTCCCGCATACCCAGCGCCGCCACGCCGCCACATCCGCCTCCGCCGGTTGAGCCGGAGCCGCTTCCGCGCGGGCGTCCGTTTCATCGATCAACCCCGCAGCGAGATGCAATTCGTCGCCGCGATGCGCCAGCCATAACTGCAGCGGGCCGATACGCGGCGCATGTATCTTCCCCGGTTCCAGGGTTTGGGGCACCCACATTTCAGACAAGGCGTCGTTCATACCGATTGAGGATCAATCCACGGTGATGCCGAGGAGCGAGAGGAGACGGTCGAGATCGTCGTTGTCGTAGAAGTCGATCTCGATGCAGCCCTTGGACCGTTTCCCGTTGGCGTAGGTCTGGCTGGCAGTGAGACGCACATGGGTGCCGAAGTGGCGGTTCATGCGGTCTGCGAGATCCCGGAGGTGAGCCTCGGGCATGTCGGGTTTGGGGAGTCGCGCGAGGACATCAGAGTCCCGGGCGCTTTTGCGCCGAGCCACCAGGCGTTCCAGGCTGCGGACGGTCATGCCCTCGGTCAGGCACTTGTGCGAGAGCAGGGTCTGTTCGGCGGGATCGGTGACGCCGAGAAGGACTTTGGCGTGGCCGGTGGAAAGCAGGTTCGATGAAAGCAGTTGTTTGACCTCATCCGGCAGGTCGAGGAGGCGCATGGCGTTGGTGACGGCGGGGCGCGACTTGCCGACGCGATCAGCGACCTCCTGCTGGGTCAGGTTGAAGGTCTCGGCGAGGGTGCGGTAGCCCTCGGCTTCTTCAATGACGTTGAGATCTTCGCGCTGGATGTTCTCGATGACGGCCATTTCGGCGGCATCGCGGTCGGCGGCATCGAGGACGATCACCGGCACACGGCCGAGGCCGGCTTCAACAGCCGCGCGCAGGCGTCGTTCGCCGGCGATCAGCTCGAAACCTCCGCCATCCGACTTGCGGCAGATGAGCGGCTGGATCACGCCGTGAGCCTTGATCGATTCGGCGAGTTCGCGCAGCGCCTCCTGATCAAAGACGGAGCGGGGTTGCCAGGGACAGCGCGCGATTTCTCCCACGGGAAGGGACAGCACCGATTGCTGGCCCGGCGGCAAGGGGAGGGGATCGGCGGGGGATGTTGTCGCGCCACGCTCGAGCGCCAGAACGGCCGTCGCATGGGGCGCGTGCGCGGCGTCAACGGATGCAGGCACGGCGCTGATGAGGGCGCCCAGACCACGACCCAAGCCGTGGCGTCCTTTGACAGCGGGGGGTGCGGCCGGTTTCTTTTGCGGCGGCGCGGATTTCTTTTTACTCACGGGTAGTTTCCTGGACGGTTGAGACCGAGGGTTTCATCACAGTGACACATCAGGTTCATGTTCTGCAGCGCGGATCCGGCCTGTCCCTTTATCAGGTTGTCGATGTACGCGACAACCCGAAGCCGGTTCGTGCGGGAATCGACGCTGACGACCAGGTTGCAAAAGTTCGTGCCCCGCACGTGGAGCGTGCCGATTGCAGCGGTGCTGGGGAAGACGCGGACGAAGGGACTGCCGGAGAAAAACGCGCGGTAGCAATCGAGCGCCTGATTCTCGGTCAGCGGTGCGGTCAGGGTGCCGTAGAGAGTGGACATGATGCCGCGGCAGACGGGCGCCACATGCGCGGTGAAGGTGACGCGCATCTCGCGGCCCGCGACGAGCGAGAGTTCGCGCTCGACCTCGCAGACGTGTTGGTGACCAGCGAGCTTATAGGCGTTCAACTGCTCGTAGCGCGCCGGGTAGTGGAACGTGGGGGCGACCTTCTTGCCGGCGCCGGAGACCCCGGTGGTGCAGTCGCAAATGAGGCTTGCGGGATCAATCAGGCCGGCGCGGGCGGCGGGTGCGAGGCCCAGAATGCAGCTCGTCGCAAAACAGCCGGGGTTGCCCACGATCCGGGCGTTCCGAATCGCCTCGCGGTGAAGTTCGGCCAGACCGTAGGCGTTCCCGCCGAGCAGATCGGGTGCGGCATGGGCGGGGTTGCGGCCGATGCGGGTTGCATAATCGGCGTAGGCTTCAGGAGTCGTAAAGCGAAAGTCACCGCTGTAATCGATGATCTTGGATCCTTTGGCGAGATCGGCGTGGGCGCGGGTCATGCCGACACCGTCCGGCGTCGAGTAGAAAACGACATCCGCGGGCTCAGCGGCGGCGGGATCATCGGGGGCCAGGATGGGAAGTTCACAGAAGCCGGTCAGGTGGGGATACACCGCGCTCAGGGGCTGGCCGATGTCCTCACGCGCAACCAGAGTCACGAGACGCGCTTCCGGGTGTTGCAGCAGCAATTCGATGATGCCGACTCCGCCATAGCCTGTCGCGCCGATGATTTTGACTGTAATCATGCGTCAATCACCTTAAAAGGGGTTCATCTTCGTTCTAATGAGCGCAAAAAAGCTGCAAGTCCGCTCTTCCAATCCGTTTGATTCGTGATAATATGAAGCCTCGACACCGGTCTTGTCAAGTGTGAGTCGGAAAAGGCTGTACCATGCGCATCGAGTCATTTGACTATTTTATTGCTGGAAGCGGCATTGCAGGGTTGTCCGCCGCCTTGCGGATGGCGTCCAGCGGTCGCGTGTTCCTTGCGACCAAGAAGGAATCGGCCGAAAGCAACAGCAATTACGCCCAGGGCGGTATCGCCTGCGTGCTGGAGCCCGGTGACACCTTCGAACAGCATGTGGCCGACACGCTCGATGCGGGCGCGGGGTTGTGTGACGAGTCGGTGGTGCGGCGGATCGTTTCGGACGGCCCGGCGCGGATTGCCGATCTCGAGCGGCTCGGCGTGACGTTCAGCGCGAGCGCCGAGAGCGCCAGCGGCTATGATCTGGGGCGCGAGGGGGGGCATACGCGAAGGCGCGTGCTGCACGCAGGGGATATCACCGGGCGGCGTGTGGAAAGTGTGCTGCTGGAACGCGTGCTGGAGCATCCCAACATCGTGATCCGCGAGCGCACGATGGTGATCGACGCGATCACGACACGCTGGCTCGGGCTGTCCGGGCCCAATCGGTGCATCGGCGCCTATCTTCTGGACGAGGCGACCGGCGAGATCAGCGCGGTTCGGGCGCCGTGGACGATTCTGGCGACTGGCGGGTGCGGCAAGGTGTATCTCTACACGAGCAACCCCGACATTGCCACGGGCGACGGAGTGGCGATCGCCTGGCGAGCGGGCGCCGACATCGCCAACATGGAATTTATCCAGTTTCATCCAACCTGTCTCTACCATCCCCAAGCCAAAAACTTTCTCATCAGCGAGGCGGTGCGGGGCGAAGGCGCGGAATTGGTGGATCGTGACGGTCGACCGTTCATGCTCAACTATGATCCGAGAGGAGCCTTGGCACCGCGCGACATTGTAGCCCGCGCGATTGACGCCGAAATGAAGCGAACCGCTGCGCCCTACTGTTGTCTCGACATGCGCAGCAAGCCGCGCTCCTTTATCGAAGAGCGGTTTCCCACGCTGTATGCGACGGCGAAGCGGTTCGGCATCGACATGGCCGCTGATCTGATGCCGGTCGTTCCGGCGGCTCACTATTGCTGTGGGGGCATCAAGGCAACGGTTGCTGGCGAGACCACGCTTCCGGGATTGCTTGCGGTGGGCGAATGCGCCTGCACCGGTTTGCATGGCGCCAACCGGCTAGCCAGCAATTCATTGCTGGAGGCGCTGGTCTGCGCGCAGGCCGTGGCAGAGCGGGTCAGGCAGGAGCCGGTGAAACGGATCGATGTGGTGATTCCGGATTGGCAGTATGGGCGCGCTGTGGTCAGCGACGAGCAGGTGGTGGTGTCTCACAACTGGAACGAAGTCCGGACGTGCATGTGGGACTATGTCGGGATCGTCCGTTCCGGAAAGCGGCTCGAACGGGCCTTGCGGCGCATCGCCAACCTGCGCCGGGAGATCCGCCAGTATTATTTTGATTATTGGGTCACGCCTGACACACTCGAGTTGCGCAATATCGCCGATGTTGCGGCGCTGATCATCCGCAGCGCGGCCCATCGTAAGGAAAGCCGGGGCCTGCATTACACGCTGGACTATCCGGAACGGAGTGAGACGGTGAAGCCGACGGTGATCGCTGGTCGCCGCATCCATACGCCGTCGGCGGGGTCACATTATGCGCCGCTGCATGCGGATTGAGAAGGGGGTACGCGATGAAACTGTTTCAGCTTGTGGCCGTCACCGCGGGCTTGGCCTATGCCGCTTTTCTATTGCTGTTCTGCGTGTCCGATGCCTTCCATCCGGGGCTGCCCACGGAAATGGGCGGACTCGTTCTGAGTCTTGATCCACAGACCGTCGCGCTTCATCAGGTCTGGTTGCTGAGCGCGCGCTGGGCCGTCGCGCTCAAGTTGGCGGAGCCCGAGGTCACGATCAACGCGCTGAGCGGGGTGTTTGCGGGCGTGGGCCTGTGCGGGTTTCTCGTTGTGTTCCGGCGGCTGTTGGCGTGCGGAATGAGCCGGGTTGACGTCTCGACGCTTTTTTTCCTTCAGGGGGACGATGACTCCGACAAGCCGCTTCCTCCGGTTCAGAGCGCGCATGAGGCAATGGCGCTGATCTGTGGGGAGTTCACGCGGCGGGAGCGACTGGCACTCGCGCTGGGGACGCTGGGCGCGGGCCTGGTGTACGCCTTCAGCGCGCCGTTCTGGATTACGGCAACGCGTGCGGGTCCGGGCTCGTTTGACGCGCTGTTGCTGCTGGTCGCGGGCTGGTTGACCTCGTCGTTTTGTCTGCGGCCATCGCTGAGTGCGGCGTGTCTGGTCAGCGCGGTGGCGGGGATCGGAATCGCAGAAAGCCCAGTCTTTGTGGTGGTGGCGGGTGTGCTGATCTTTTTTTATGTGCGGGCCATTATTCATTTCGAGTTGCCCTTCCAACGTTATTTCGTCGCTGCGATTGTCTGTTCCGGTATCGGGTTCGCGGTGCAGCTTGGCCTCGCCTCGCTGTTGCTGAGCGAATCGGTTGACACGGCCATTTCGGTGCCGCAGGTGGTGCGCGCCATGACGGCCGGTCATTTGGCCGCAGTGCAGGACGTCGGCTTGTCGCCGCATTGGATGTGGACCATGCTGTGGGCCGGAATCCCCTTCGTGCTGGCTCTGGGTCTCTCGTTGAGTCAGCAGCGCGAGCACCGATTAGGGACGACCGCCCTGTTGACTTTGGGGACGGGCGCCTTGGGGGTCGTGCTTCTGAATTTTCCATACACGCCGGGTGCCGATTGGCGGGGCCGGGGGGATGTGTCGCTCATCGCGGCCTTGGCGATTGTGTTTGCGGCAGGTTATTTCATCAGCCGCTGGTTTCTCGTGGCGACGGTTTATCGTTCTGGTAGCGGCGAAGACACGGGCGACGATTCCTTTGTGGACGTTTCGGATCGGGAAGGGATGTTGGGGTGGGTGCTGCTGCGTGTCTTCGGCGCAGGCGGATTTATTCTGGCATTCGGATTGGCCGTGATTCAGCCCGGACTGAATTGGTCCGTGGTGAATCCCGTTCTTCTGAATGAAAATTGGGTGAAGGCCGGAAGCGTGGCGGAATCTGCGACAACGAATGCAGTCCGGCCTGAGGCCTACGTCATCGATCCAGCAGCGGATGCGGCAGCGGTTGCGGAGTCGGCGATGGTTCTGCTGGATCAGGGTCGTGCACGGGAGGTTGAACGGGTCATCTTGCCCCATCTGGCCAGAATGCGTCCGGCGTTGCATCGTGACCGAATGGATCTGCTTCGCGCGCGCATCTTGGTCGCCCGTGGCGGACGATCACTCGATTCGGCGCGCATTCTGTTGATGCGCCTCCTGCCGCGCGGGCTTCCGGAGCAGGATCGCATTGGGGACTGGATGTTGGATGCGGGGCTCGCCAAGCAGGATTGGAATTTACTGGAGCGCGATTGCCAGACGATCCTGAAGTGTAATCGCTATCATGTGCGCGCGAATGAAGTGTTGGGTCGGGCGCTGCTCAAACGGTCGTCTTTTCGCATGGCCGTCATTCACTTAGCCGAGACGCTGACGTTTGTCACGAACGGACCGATCCTGACGGCGATGGGGGAGGCCTATCTGCGTACCGATCAGCCGGATCAGGCCCGGTTGGCCCTCGAAGCGGCCCTGCGACAGTCAGACGTTTCCGGTGATGCGTATCTTCTGTTGGCGCAGGTGCTCATGAAACAGGAACATCCCGATGCGGTGGTCGAGCTGGCCAGCAATACACCCGAGCCGTTCCGTTCACCCGAACTGCTTCTGCTGTTGGCCACGGCCTTGCAGGCGCGGGGTGAGACACAAGCCAGCCTCTCGATTCTCGCGCTACTGAACGCGCGGCGCGATCAACTGACGGTCCGGAGCCTTCGAGAGCTCGATCAGTTGTTGCGTCAGACGGCAGAGAACGACCCGAAGCGTGAACCGTTATAATGGATCAAATGCGGTAGGCGCATTCGCCGATGGTTTGCCCGTTGCCGCGGAAGATCAACTCAAAATCGGTTTGCTCCTCGGGCAGGCGGGGAATGGGCGGTGCCTCTTGGTACCGCGTGTCGCGGGCGAACGCTTTGCGGATCGCCTCAAAATAATCGAGGTGATCGGTAGCGATCTGCACCGTGCCGCCGGGTTGAAGCCGATCATGGAGCATATCGAGGAATTCCGGTGAGAAAAGTCGTCGTTTGTGGTGGCGTCGTTTGGGCCACGGGTCGGGGAAGTGAATGTAGACCGTCCGAATGCGTTTGGGCGGCAGAAGAAACTGCAGAGCGTAGAACGCCTCCAGGCGGATGATTCGCACATTGGCTAGCCCGTTGCGCGTCAGCTTACTGTCAATCTTGCGGACGCGTCCCAGCAGTCGCTCGATGGCAATGTAGCACACGTCGGGATTGGCCGAGGCGCGGGCCAGCAGGAATCGTCCCTTGCCGGCGCCGACGTCGACCTCCAGCGGCGCGTCCGCCGAGAAGATCGCATCAACGGGCAACGGCTCGGTGATCGATGCCGGCGTCAGGATAAAGGTCGTCAGTTCTCGAATGGGCGGTGAAGGCGGGGGCGATGATGTCATAGCGAATCCGTACAGTCAAGCGGTGCAAAAACGGGCAGATCACTGCAACAACATGCAGTCGCCGTAGCTGAAAAATCGGTAGCCTGCGTGGATGGCGGCGGCATAAGCGTCCAGCGTCCGTTCCCGTCCGGCGAATGCTGAAACCATCATGAGCAAGGTTGATCGGGGGAGATGAAAATTGGTGAGCATAGCGTTGACGACGCGGAAGGTGTACGGGGGATGGATGAAAAGATCGCTGCGTCCGGAGCACGCCACAATCATACCGTCGTGGGCGGCAGCGACGGTCTCCAGTGTGCGGACCGAGGTCGAGCCGACCGCCACCAGCCGACCGCCGCGGGCTCGGCACGCCTGGACCGCGTCGGCCGTTTCAATCGGCACACAGTAGCGTTCGGCGTCCATGTGATGACCTTCCACCGTTTCGGAGGTGACCGGTCTGAACGTCCCAATCCCGACATGAAGCGTGACGGTTGCACAGGTGATGCCCAGACTCCGAATCTGATCGAGCAGCGCTTCGGTCAGGTGAAGGCCGGCTGTTGGCGCGGCCACGGCACCGACATTCCGCGCATACACCGTCTGATACCGCTCGCGGTCGATGTGCTGCCGGGCGTTATCGACAGCCGTCCGCTGTATGTAGGGCGGCAGTGGCGTCGTGCCGAAGCGGTTGAGCAGCGGCTCCAGAGGACCATTCAGATCGAACGTGATCACCGCCTGCCCGCCCTCGCCGCGGGCCACGATATCGGCCATCAGCGCCCCCTCACCGAAGCTCGCGCGCAATCCCGCTCGCACCCGTCTGCCGGACCCGACAAGCACACGCCACTGGGCGTCGGACGTGTCCTCCCGTTCGAGCAGCAGAAACTCCACGGCACCGCCGGTATCTTCCCAACGGCCCAGCAACCGGGCGGGAAACACCCGAGTATCGTTCAAGATTAGGAGGTCGCCCGCTTGAAGAAAACGGGGCAAGTCGGCAACCCGGTGATGCGCCAGCGCACCCGTCTGGCGATCCAGGATCATCATTCGCGAAGACCCGCGGACGGCGGGGGGCTCCTGCGCGATCAGTTCCGGCGGCAACACATAGTCGAAATCAGACGTTTGCATGGCGGTAATACGGAAAACAAAAGCAGGGGTCAACCCTTTGCGGCCAGGTACCGCTCGACTTCCAAGGCGGCCATGCAGCCGGTTCCAGCGGCCGTGACCGCCTGCCGATAGACAGGATCCTGGACATCGCCAGCCGCAAACACGCCGTCTGTAGACGTCCGCGTGTTCTGCGTCACAATATACCCCGCATCGTCACACCGGACGGCCGTCCTGAACGGCTGTGTGCTGGGCGTGTGGCCGATGGCGATGAAGAGACCCGAGACCTTTATTTCGCTCCGTTCGCCCATGTTGACGTTTTGAATTACGACAGCGGACACCTCGTTTTTCTTGGGATCGAGAACCTCCGCTACCGTGCTGTCCCAGACAACCCGGATGTTGGACGTTGCCAGCACCCGATCCACCATCACCTTGGACGCGCGGAATTCACGGCGCCGGTGAATCAGCGTGACGGTTCGCGTGATGCGTGACAGATACAGCGCATCCTCCATCGCGGTATCGCCTCCGCCCACCACCGCAACATCCTGGTTGCGGTAAAACGCGCCGTCGCACGTCGCGCATCCCGAGACGCCGCGGCCGATCAGCGCCTGCTCCGACGGCAGGCCCAGATAGCGGGCGATGGCGCCCGTGGCGATGATTACCGTCTTCGACAGCAACTCACCATTCGCCTCCAGCGAAAGCCGTTTTACGTCGCTGCCGAAATCACATCCGCTCACCTGATCCATCATCAAGCGGACGCCCATCCGCTCGGCCTGCTTGCGCATGGCCATGACCAGATCAAAACCGCTGATGGCGTTTTCAAATCCCGGATAGTTTTCGATATCGGTCGTCTGCGTCAGTTGCCCGCCGGGTTGCTGCCCCTCGATCACGACCGGATGCAGATTGGCGCGCGCGCAATAAATGGCCGCCGTCAAACCGGCTGGGCCGCTCCCGATAATTGCCACATTTTCCATACACACGTCTCCGTATCGGGTTAGGTGTAGAGGCGAATTTCATCCACCGTCGTATAGCCATCCAGCACGTTGCGTATGCCATCTTCGCGCAGCGTGCGCATGCCCATCGCCCGAGCCTTTTCACGGAGGAAGAGGGTGGGTTTCTTCTCATTGATCAGCTCGCGGATATCGTTCGAAATCCGCAGATATTCGTAGATGCCCTTGCGCCCCTTGTAGCCGGTGCTGTTGCACTTCTGACAGCCCCGCCCGTAATAAAACGGGCGCGATCCGATGTCTGATCGCGTCAAATTCAGGGTGCGCAGCGTGTCGTCGTCCGGCTCATAGGCCGTTTTGCAATTCAGGCAGATGGTGCGAAGCAGCCGCTGGCCCAGGACAGCCTCCAACGTCGAGGCGATGAGATAGGGCTCGACCTCCATGTCGATCAGGCGCGTGATGGCACCGGCGGCATCGTTGGTGTGCAGCGTGCTGAAGACCAAGTGCCCCGTCAACGCGGCCTCAATGGCGATCTTGGCGGTCTCCAAATCACGGATTTCACCGATCATCATCACATCGGGATCCTGGCGCAGAAACGCCCGCAAAGCCAGTGGAAACGTGTTGCCCGTCAGCGGGTTGATGGGCACCTGAACGATGCCGTCAATATCGTATTCGACGGGCTCCTCGGCGGTCAGCAGCTTCAGATCAATCGTGTTGATCCGTCTCAGACAGGAATACAGCGTGGTGGTCTTTCCGCAACCGGTCGGCCCGGTCACGATGATGATTCCATTGGGTTTCTCAACGTCGTTGAAGATATCGTTCAAGACATCTTCCGGCATGCCCAGGGTGTCGAGATTGAGTGAGACCACGCTTTGGTCCAGCACACGCAACACGACGCTTTCGCCAAAACGGGTCGGCAGGCAGGAGACGCGCAAGTCAATATGCCGACCAGCGACCGTGATGGCGATGCGTCCGTCCTGCGGCATTCGGCGTTCGGCGATGTTCAGGCCGGACATGACCTTGACGCGCGAAATGATCGCTGTCGCCAGGCGCCGGGGCGGCGGCGCCATCTCATAGAGGGCGCCGTCCACGCGGTAACGGATGCGGAACTCCTTTTCGAAAGGCTCAAAGTGGATGTCCGATGCCCGTGCCATGACCGCATTATACAGGACCAGATGAACGAACTGAATGATCGGCGCGGAACCGGCGGCCTCGGCAATCCCCTTGTCATCCACCTCTTCGCTCGCAGCCAGGGCGGGATCCTTGGAGATTTCGCCCTCCAGACTGGTCAGGAGATCGGCGACGGTTGCGCTGTCATCCCCGTAATACTCGGTGACGCGATCATGAATATCGCCCTCGCGGGCCATCACGAAGGAGACGTCCTTGGTCAGGACAAACATGATCTCATCCATCGCATGGGGATCGATGATCGTGGACGTGGCCAACGTCACGGCCCCGGTTCCCGTCCGTATGGGTATCACGTTGTACATCCGCGCCACGCTGGCAGGAATGCACTTGATGACCGCCTGGGGAATGGACAATTGCGTGAGATCGACGACCTCGCACCCCTGATAGGCGGCCATCATGCCCAGCAGGTCGTTTTCGGTGACAAACTCGCTGTCCAGCAAGAGCCGCCGCATGGGTTTGCCTGAGCGTTTTTTCTCGTCGAGCAATTCCTGCGCCTGCTGTTCATCAACGAGGCCATTGGTAATGGCCAGGTCGAGAACGGGATCAAAATCGAGATGTCCGCTCATGTCATCGCTCCCGTGTTTCCAAGTCCTTCTTCAACTTTGCGACCAGCGTGTCGGGGTCCTGCGATTTGGTCACCAAGTCGTCATAGTGGATTTTGCCGGCGAGATAGAGTTCGAGCAGATGGGCATCGAGCGTGTTCATGCCGTACTTCGTTCCGGTTTGAATGTCGGAGGCGATCTGGAACGTTTTGTTGTCGCGAATCCGTGAACGGATGGACGGCGTCGAGATCATCACCTCAAAAGCGGCGACGCGGCCCGGCTTGTCCGCGCGCGGGAGCAGCAGTTGGGAGATGACGGCGACGATGGAGACGGCCAGCTGTGTCCGCACCTCTTCCTGCTCGTTGGTCGGGAATGCGTCGACAATACGATCAACAGTGGCCGAAGCGCCCGTCGTGTGCAGCGTGGCAAAGACCAGATGCCCCGTCTCTGCCGCCGTGATCGCAGCCCGCATCGTTTCGAGGTCACGCATTTCACCGACCAGGATGACATCCGGGTCCTGGCGCAGCGCCCGGCGCAGCGCCTCGGCGAAATTGGGGACGTCCACCCCGATTTCGCGTTGTGTCACCAGCGATTTTTTGTGCCGATGAAAATACTCGATCGGGTCTTCCACGGTGATGATGTGGCAGTCGCGCGTATCGTTGATGATGTTCAGCATGCTTGCGAGCGTCGTGGTCTTGCCCGATCCGGTGGGGCCCGTGACCAGAATCAGGCCGCGGGGCTTGTACAGCAACTCGCGCACTTGCTCGGGAAAGCCGATCTGTTCGAGGGTCAGCAGCGTCGTCGGCAACAATCGCATCACGACGCCGATCGTCCCCTTGGTCAGAAAGATGCTTACGCGAAACCGCCCCTGGTCGCCAAAACTCAGACCGAAGTCGACGCCGCAATCCTCGTAAACGCTGCGCTGCTGGGCCTCCGTGGCAATGTGCGCCATGAAGTTCTTCGTATCGTCCGGCGTTAGCACCGGAAGATCGAGCGGCATCAGCGCCCCGTGTATGCGCAGAACGGGCGGCGCGCCGACACGCAGGTGAAGATCCGAACCGTTTTCGTCAATCGTCAACTGCATCAGCGCGTCGACGTCCAAGGTGAAGGTATTCATTAATCCGCATCCCCTAGTGTGGCCTTGAGGACCTCTTCGATGGTGGTCATTCCCGTTGCCACTTTCAACAGTCCGTCTTCCCGCAACGTCCGCATGCCCATTTCGCGGGCGCGTTGCCGGAGGGTGAGCGTGGACTGATGGTCGAAAATCATCCGCTGAATCACATCATCTACCACAAAGATCTCGAAGATGCCCTTGCGTCCTTTGTAGCCGCTCAGGGAACAGGCCGGGCACCCATGACCGTGCCGCAGCTCGGCATTGGCCAGCCCCTTGGCCAGCGGGCCCAGCATCTTGCGTTCTTTGTCGGTCATGGTATGGGATTCGCCGCACAGTTTGCACACACACCGGATCAACCGTTGCGCCATGGCCGCTTGGAGCGCCGATGCCACCATGTAAGGTTTGACGCCCAGATCGAGCAGGCGCGTCACGGCGCTGGGGGCGTCGTTGGTGTGCAGGGTGCTGAACACCAGATGGCCCGTCAATGCCGCCTCCATGGCGATGTCCGCCGTCTCCTTATCGCGAATTTCGCCGATCATCACGACGTTTGGCGCTTGGCGCAGAATGGATCGCAAGGCGGCTGAAAACGTTAACCCGATGTCCTCCAGAACCTGAACCTGATTGACCCCCGTCATCAAGTATTCGATCGGATTCTCGACGGTGATGATCTTGCGATTGGGCTGGTTGATTTGCCCGAGGCAGGCATAGAGCGTGGTTGTCTTTCCCGAACCGGTGGGGCCCGTCACAAGAAGCACCCCATGGGGGCGCTTGATCAAGCTCTCAAACTGCAGTTGATCGTCGAGCAAAAATCCCAGTTCCGGCAAACCCAGCACCAGGCTCTGCTTGTCCAGAATACGCATCACGATGCTTTCGCCATGATTGGTCGGTATGCAGGAGACGCGCAGATCGAGACTGCGGCCGCGGAAGGGAAGGTCGATGCGCCCGTCTTGCGGAATGCGCTTCTCTGAGATTTTCATCCCGGCCATGATCTTGATGCGCTGAATAATCGCCCCTTGCAGCTTTTTGGGCGGGCTCTTGATCTCGAGCAACGCGCCATCGACGCGAAACCGGACGCGGAAATGCTTCTCCATCGGTTCGAGGTGGATATCCGACGCCAGCCGGTTGCAGGCGTCCACGATGATCATGTTGACGAGCTTGATAACGGGCGCGTCGGCGTCACTGACGCTGCCATCCGAGCCTTCGAGGATATGCGCAATATCCATATCTTCAGACGACATCTTAACGAGCAGGGACTGCATGTCGTTCTCTTGGGGATACAGGACGTCCAAGGCGGCGCGAATGTCTGCGCGCGAGGCCACGACACTCTCGATCGGGCATTTGAGAAGATACCCGAGCGTGTCGATCGTGTCGTAATTCATCGGATCGCTGACGGCCAGCGTCAGTGTCTCGCCCGTCTTGTGCAGCGGCACGACGCTGTATTTTCGGGCTGTTTCGATCGGCATGATGTCTCGGATCGTCACGTTGAGCGTCGCGGGATCCAGATGGACCCGCTCCATGCCGAATTGCGAGGCGATCAGATTGAGGGTGGCCTCTTCGGTAATCAGTCCCATGTTCAGGAGGACGTCAACGGTCGTTTCGCCCTCTTGACGCAGGGAAACCGCCGCAGCATCCACCTGTTCCTGGGTCACGAGACGCTGTTCCTGCAGTAGTTGCAGCACATAATCATCGTTCGATGTCACGCTGATCCTCCCGCGAAGCTCCGCATGGGGAGCCGTTTGCGTCACCCGTTCTGTTGTGCCAGACGCTCCCCGAGCAACCGCCCGACCCTTTTGGGGTCAGCTTTGCCCTGGCTCGCTTTCATCACCTGTCCGATGAGAAACCCGGCGGCGGCCTGCTTGCCCGCCTTCCAGTCCGCCACAGACTTTGGGTGGGCCTGCATCACCGCGTCAATCCACCCGTCCAACGCGCCCGAATCGGAGACTTGGGCCAGACCGCGCGAGCGAACCTGTTCAGCCGGACTGCCGCCGGACAGAAAAACCTCTTCCAGCAACTCCTTTGCCGTGAGCGCGTTGATTGTTTGCGCCTCCACGAGCCCGATTAATTCACCCAGTGCGTCCGGAGTCAATGCGCATGCCGTGACGGGTGTTTCGTGCGCGGTCACGAGCCGCAACACATCGGTCATAATCCAGTTGGATGCGGTCTTGCCAGTTCCGCAACGCTGTGCGACGGCCTCGAAGAAGTCGGCCAACGCCCGGTCGGCCGCAAGAACCGCGGCGTCGTAGTCGGGAATGTCATATTGCCGGGCCAGTCGCTCGCGGCGCACTGCGGGCAGTTCCGGCAGCGACCGGCGCCAGGCATCGATCTGGTCGGGAGGCGTCACGATGGGCAGCAGGTCGGGCTCCGCAAAATAGCGGTAGTCATGGGCATCCTCCTTCGAACGCATGTGGATGGTCACGCCATTGTCCACGTCCCATCGCCGCGTCTCCTGGACAATCCGCCCGCCTGCGTCCAAAACAGCCGACTGCCGCTCAATCTCATATTGCAGGGCGTCATGCGTGCCGGAAATGGTGTTCATGTTCTTGAGCTCAACCTTGGTCCCCAACGTGTCCTGCCCCGGCGGACGCAGGCTCACATTCACGTCGCACCGCATGTTACCTTCCTCCAGGTTGCACGCGCTGACCCCGACGTACAGCAGAATTTGCCGCAGGGCGGTGAGGAATGCGGCCGCTTCATCCGCCGACGAAAGGTCGGGATGGGTTACGATCTCCATGAGCGGTGTGCCGGCGCGATTGAAATCGACGCCGCTCCAGCCGGCCTCGTGCATGCTTTTCGCGACATCTTCCTCCAAATGGATACGGATCAACCGGATCGGCTTCCGACCGCCGTCCGTCAAAGGGATGTCAATTGTTCCGTCCAGACACAAGGGCTTGTCATATTGGGTGATCTGGTAGTTCTTGGGCATGTCCGGGTAGAAATAACTCTTGCGGTCAAACGTGCTGGTCGTGTTGATCGAACACCCCAGCATCAGACCGCTGACCAGCGTCAGTCGGACAGCCTCCCGGTTCATGACCGGCATCGCTCCCGGATACCCGAGACACACCGGGCAGACGCAGGAGTTGGGGGGCGCGCCAAAAGAGGTCGCACAGCCGCAGAACAGCTTGGTCTGCGTCTTGAGCTGGATATGCACCTCCAGCCCGATGGAAACACGGTAGGTCTGTTTCATGGCCGCGCCTCCCGCGCCTGCTCATAGGCATGACCAATCCGCAGAAGCGTCCCTTCCTCAAAAGCGGGGGCGAGCACCTGCAGCCCCACGGGAAGGCCCGCGCGCGTCGTCCCGCAGGGCACCGCAATGCCGCAAATGCCGGCCAGATTGGCCGTGACCGTGAAGATGTCGATCAGGTAGGCCTTGAGGGGATCCTCCGCCGTCGCGCCGATGAGATAGGCGGGATCTGGCGAGACCGGCGTCAGCAGCGCATCGCACCGCTTGAAGGCCTCATCGAAATCACGCCGGATGAGCGTGCGTACACGCTGGGCGTGGGTGTAGTAGGCGTCATAATAGCCGCTGCTAAGCACGTACGTCCCGAGGATGATGCGCCGTTTGACCTCCCGACCGAACCCCTCGGCGCGGGTGTTGAGGTACATATCGAGGGGCGTGTCGGCGGGAACCGCGCTCCGGCGGCCGTAGCGCACCCCATCGAACCGAGCCAGATTGGTCGAGGCCTCGGCCGAGGCCAGAATGTAATAGGTCGCCACGGCGTATTCGGTGTGCGGCAGGCTCACCTCGACGATCTCCGCGCCGCACCGTCGGCACGCCTCCACCGCATCCTGAACCAGGCGGGCCACTTCGGGATCGAGGCCGGTCACGAAATATTCCTTGGGCAGCCCGAGACGCAGTCCCGTTAAATCGCCGCCAAGCGCGGCGGCGTAGTCCGGAACCGCACGATCCAGCGTGGTGGCGTCGCGCGGGTCGCGGCCGCCCATCACACCCAATAGCAGCGAGGCGTCCTCCACCGTCCGGGTCATGGGGCCGATCTGGTCGAGCGACGAGGCAAACGCCACCAGACCGTAGCGCGAGACCCGGCCATACGAGGGCTTCAGCCCCACGCAGCCGCAGTTGGAGGCGGGCTGCCGGATCGAACCGCCGGTGTCGGTCCCCAGCGCCGCAAGGGCCATGCCTCCGGCCACGGCCGCAGCCGATCCGCCGCTCGATCCACCCGGAACACGATCCGGGGCCGCCGGATTGCGCGTCAACTGGATCGCCGAATTCTCGGTGGTCGACCCCATGGCAAATTCGTCGAGATTGGTGCGCCCGGCGAACACGGCCCCCGCCTCCCGCAGCCGGGCGATCACCGTGGCGTCATACGGCGCCCGGTAGCCCGCCAGGATCTTGGAGGCGCAGGTGCAGGGCTGGCCCTCCACGTTGAGAATGTCTTTGATGGCCAGGGGGACGCCCAGCAGCAATCCGTCCGATCCGCCTGCCCGCGCGGCATCTGCGGCTGCGGCCTGCTTCAACGCATCAGCCTCGTCCACCCAGAGATAGGCGCCGATCACCCCGTCCCGGGCCATGATGGCATCCAATACGGCGCGCGTCAACTCGACCGACGAGAATTGCCGCTTTCGCAACCCGTCAATCGCCGCACGCACAGTCAGTGATCCGATATCCATCCGCTTGCAACTCCTGTCAGCAGCCATCAGCTTTCCACAATTCGCGGAACCTTGAATGTATTGCGCATCCGCGCCGGCGCATTGGCCAGCGCCCGTTCAGCATCCAGTCCCGGTGTCGGCACGTCATCGCGCAGGACGTTATAGACCGGATGTCCGTGCGACGTCGGCTCAATCCCGCTCACATCGAGGCGGCGCAGCTTCTCCATATACGCCAAAATGACCGGGATCTGGCGCTGAAACAACCGCGACTCTTCATCGGTCAACCGGATCGTCGCCAGTTGCGCGACATACGCAACATCAATTTCTTCCGCCGCCACAGCCACCCCCTCCGTTGTCGTTGAAACAGGGTATCAACTGAAAATTGTTTTTCATCATACCGTTTAACAGATTAACACTCAATCAAAAACAAATTCATTTTTCGGCTTGCGTAACTCGCTGATTTCGTGTCAAATACAATCTCAATGCCATCTCTGTGACTTGGGCGAATGGTCTGCAAGTGTGGCATCCCTGATTATCATTCGCCGGACTGACAGGATGTATTATGCGTTGGAGCCGCACCCTCATTCCCACACTGCGTGAAGATCCGCAGGACGCCGAAATCGACAGCCATCGGCTGATGCTGCGAGCCGGCCTGATTCGGAAGCTCTCCGGTGGCCTGTACATCTTCATGCCCCTCGGTCTGCGTGCCTTGAAAAAAGTCGAAGCGATCATTCGCGAGGAGATGGACCGCGCGGGCGCCCTGGAAATCCTGATGCCGGCACTCCAACCCGCCGAGCTGTGGGAAAAGACCGGGCGACTGACCACGATGGGGCCGGGCATGTTCAAGCTGAAGGATCGTCAGGATCGTCTCTTGGCGCTCGGCCCAACCCACGAGGAGGTCGTGACCGACCTGATCACCCGTGAAATCAATTCCTACCGCCAGCTTCCCTGCACGGTCTACCAGATCCAGACCAAGTTTCGCGATGAAATCCGCCCGCGCTTCGGCCTCATGCGCGCCAAGGAGTTCATCATGAAAGACGCCTATTCGTTCGACACCTCGCCGGAGGCGGCCGACGTCTCGTACCAGGCGATGTACGATGCTTATGCCCGCCTCTTCACCCGCTGCGGCCTGCGCGTCAAACCCGTGGAGGCCGACACCGGCGCGATCGGCGGCAAGTGGTCGCACGAGTTCATGGTGATGGCCGATTCGGGCGAGGATGCCGTCATCGAATGCACCGCCTGTTCGTACGCCGCGAATGTGGAAAAGGCCGAACGGGCCGTCACGGTCCCCGCGCCCTGCGCCGGTTGCCCCGCGCCTGAACCGGTCGCCACGCCCAACACCCGCACCATCGAGGCGGTTGCGGCGCTGCTGAAGGCGCCTGCGGCCCGCATCGTCAAGACCGTGATCTTCACCGCCGACGGCAAGCCGGTCGCCGCGCTCGTGCCGGGTGACCGCGAGGTCAATGAACATAAGCTGCTGCGCATTCTCGGCGCCAAAACGCTCGAACACGCCGACGATGCGACGGTCGTACGCGTGACGGGCGCGCCGGTCGGTTACGCGGGTCCCGTCGGCCTAGCCATCCCGGTCTATGCCGACCAGTCCCTCGAGAATGCCTGCGACACCCTCACCGGCGCCAATGCCGCCGACACCCATCTTCGCCACGTCTGCATCGGCCGCGATGCCCACATCACGGCATTTTGCGATCTGGTCAATGCCTGTGAGGACGATAGCTGCCCGCGCTGCGGCAGGCCGCTGCGTCTCACGCGCGGCATCGAGGTCGGTCACGTCTTCAAACTGGGAACGAAATATACCGAGGCGTTTGACACGCGCTACCTCAGCGAAGCGGGCAAGGCCGAGATCATGATTATGGGCTGCTACGGAATCGGCGTCACCCGCACCCTCCAGGCCATTATCGAACAGTGCCACGATGCGAACGGCATAGTCTGGCCCGCATCCGTCTCGCCCTACGCCGTCGCGCTGCTGTCGCTGGACCCGAAGGACGAGACAGTCCGCAAGGCCGTGTCGGATCTCGAACGACAGCTCGAAGCCAGCGGCATCGATGTGCTGGTGGATGATCGCGATGACCGGCCGGGTGTCAAATTCAAGGACGCCGATCTCGTGGGTTTCCCGTTCCGGGTCGTTGTTGGGGCCAAATCGCTCGCTAAGGGTTGCGTCGAACTCAAGCGCCGCTCGGGCGCAGACTCCGAGCTGATCCCGATTGAAACCGCCGCCGCCCGGATCGGGCAGGCGGTCGCCGAGGCCCGTGTCGCCCTCAATCCGGTACCTGCAAACTGATTACCCCTCACTCCACACGAAAGAGAACCTATGAATAACCAGAAAAAGCCAGGCCTGAAAATGGAACCGGAAATCGATAGCAACGCGCTGACCAAGCGTGCGCTGGTCGTTCAGATCGCCAAGGATTTGGATCTGCCCCAGCAATTGGTGTATGACGTCGTCCAAATGACCCTTGATGGCATCACCGACGCCCTCCTGGACGGCAAGCACGTGGAGTTTCGCGACTTCGGCGTCTTCGAAGTCACCACGCGCAAAGCCCGGATCGGACGCAACCCCCGGAAACCGAAGGATGTCTTCAGCATTCCCGAACGCCAGGTGGTGAAGTTCAAGCCCGGCAGGCGCATGAAGCAGATCACCCGCTAAAGGCACGCCCAATGCCCGCTCAATCCATCTCTTTCGAGCCGCCCCGCGGCATGCGTGATTTCTACCCTGATGACATGGTGTGGCGCAACCACGTGTTTGAAGCGTGGCGCGCGGCCGCCACTCAGGTCGGCTTTGCGCCCTATGATGCGTGCGTCGTGGAATCGCTTGAGCTGCTCGAACGCAAGTCCGGCGAGGAGGTCTCTGAACAGATCTATGCGTTTGAGGACAAGTCGGGCCGCAAGCTGGCGCTCCGGCCTGAGATGACGCCCACGCTGGCGCGCATGATCGCCGCTCGTCAGGGCCAGCTCCAGTTTCCCATCAAGTGGTTTACGATCGCGCAATGCTTTCGCTATGAGCGGATGACCCGCGGCCGCAAACGCGAGCATTACCAGTGGAACCTCGATGTTGTCGGCGAGACCTCGGTGTCGGCCGAGGCCGAAATTCTGGCCGCAGCCGCAGCCGCGCTCCGGTGCATGGGGCTGCCCGACAGCGCCTATCAGATCCGCATCAGCAACCGCGCGCTGCTCGCCGAGTTGCTCGCCACACTCGGAATTCCAGCCCACCAGCACGCGGCCGTTTTTCTGGCACTGGACAAGCGCGGCAAGATAGCGGATGACGAAATTGCCCAATCGTTGTTGGCCGCTGGGCTCGCCCCGGACACTGTGGCCAAAGCATTCGATCTTCTGGCCATCCGGTCGCTCGACCAGGCCGAGGCCATCGTTGGCGCGCATTCGGCCGCTCTGGCCGACCTGCGCGAGCTGATGCGCTTGGCCGCCTTCTACGGCATTACGGATCGGCTGGTGTTCGATATCGGCGTCATCCGCGGCCTCGCCTACTATACGGGAATCGTCTTTGAGGCGTTTGACACCGCCGGCCAATTCCGAGCGATCTTCGGCGGCGGCCGCTACGACTCCCTGCTCACGACCATCGGCGGAACCCCGACGCCCGCCGTCGGACTCGGCTTCGGCGATGTGGTCGTGGTGGAGGTGCTGAAGGCGTGTTGCGGCGAGACCGCCGCGGCCGCGCGCTCGGGCGTCGCCGTCGGCTACATGTTCCCGGAGCAGCGCGAGGCCGCGACCCGCCTCGCCATCCGCCTCCGCGCCGCAGGGACCCGTGTGGATCTGGCGCTCGCGCCCCAAAAGCCCAAAGCATTCTTCTCTCGCGCTGGCAGCGGATCGGCCGCCCACGCCGTCTTCATCGGCCCCGACGATCTGGGCCGCGGCATGGCCAAACTCAAGAATCTCGAGACGCGCGACGAATCCGACATCGCGCTGGACCCGGCCGCGCCGTCCTGAGCTCGTTTATATGAGGCAGGATGATGCGATTCTCATCGCACAAGCGAGATTCCATTATTACCGGAGGCGCTTGTAAAACCTCCTGCGTCGGTTCTGCAAGCGCCTCTATGCACCGCCAGGACGGGCAATTGCGTCATCCAGACAGTCCCAACCATACCAGAATAAACGTTGGGACAAGAACGGGTTATGAAACGCTGGTTTCCATACGCTTGCACGGTAGCAGTCCTGGCGTACTTATGCATTTACGGACTTCTTAGATACTATGGGGGGATCAACGCAATTCAACCATGCCGCCTGACCGTGGGGGAGCCAACCCCTCGTCCCGTGACCGCAAGAGACGTTTTCGTAGATGGAGACCTTGGGATCTTCGCGGTGCCAACTCGGATCCTTTTTGCACCAGTCATGTGGATTGAGAAAGCGCATTACTGCCGACAATATCAAGAATGGAAACAGTCCCAACAGAACGTTCCAGAAGCGACTTCGGAACGTTAGCGTTCGCCGGAGAAAACGATGAGATCATGGATCACGATGCCTGATGATGTCTTCAGAACCGCGGATCACTTTGCGCGCGAGCAGAAGCTGAGTCGAAGCGCCCTCGTCACTCGCGCCGTGGAGGAGTTTCTGGCGCATCACCGGCGAGAAGGTGTGACCGAACGGTTGGACCACGTGTACGTGAGCGAGAACTCACGCCTCGATCCCGTGCTCTGCAAGTTGCAGTTTGCTTCACGGTAGACAAGCGACTCCTGACCGAGAAGGTACGGGCGCTCGACCCGGCGACCATGGCTGAAGTGGACGATGGCCTCCGGCTTGTTCTGGCCATTTGAGGATGAGGAGAACAACGGACTACGACGTTGCCTGCTTCAGTGTTGCAATGAGGCGCTCCAGCCGGGCCATCGTCTCGGGGAGTTCAACCAGTTTAGCGCGTTGTTGCTCGATCACCGCAGCGGGGGCGTTGCTGACGAATCCAGCATTGCCGAGTTTGGCTTGCACGCCCGCGAGGAAGCCGCGTGTCTTCTGCAATTCTCCCGACAGCCGTTTGATCTCGGCCGGGATATCAACCAGCCCGTCGAGCGGCAGAAAGATCGTGCCGAGCTTGGCCAGCGAGCCGGGCATGGGCAGCGCATCGGTTGCGGACGAAATCTCCACCGTCTCGGCGCGGAGTAGCGCCAACAGAATGTCGCGGTCGCGCGTCAACCGTGCCGCAGTTGTGGCGTCCGCCGCCTGCACGATGAAACGCACCGGTTTGGCGGGTGAGATGCCGTAGTCCGCGCGCAGGGCTCGTCCGGCAGTGATGAGTTCGCGACGAGCCTCGACGTAGGCGGTCACGCCGTCGGACAGGCCGTAGGCGGCCACCGTCGCAGGCGGCAGCGGCCGTGGGAATGCCGCGCGCATGATGAATTCGCCAGCCGTTGCATACCCCATCTGGTGCCACAGCTCCTCGGTGAGGAATGGCATGTACGGGTGGAGCATCCGCAGGGACTTGGAAAACACGTGCGTGAGCACCCGCAGGACGGTCTCGCGACGGGCGGCGTTCTCGCCGTAGAGGTCGTTTTTGACCGACTCCAGATACCAATCGCACAGGCCGGTCCAGAGGAATTCGTAAATCAGACGCGCGCCGTCCTGGAAGCGGAACGCCTCCAGATGGGTCTCGATCAGGGTGAGGGTCGCGTCGCAGACGGCCAGCAGATGGCGGTCGTCGTCGGTGATCCACTCCGGGTCGACGCCGGGATCCTCGGCCTGCGCCAGCGCGCGCCAGTCGAGCGACGCCTTTTCCATGTGCAGCTTCATGAACCGAGCCGCATTCCAGATCTTGGTGCCGAAGTTGCGCCCGATTTCAAACTTCTCCATATTCACGTAGACGTCCTGTCCGGTCGCCGTTATCATCATCAGCGAGAAGCGGAGGGCGTCGGCGCTGGTGGCCCCGATGACCTCCAGGGGATCGAGCGAATTGCCGAGCGATTTGGACATCTTGCGGCCCTGGTCGTCACGCACCGTCCCATGGATGTAGACCTGTCGGAAGGGGACCTCGCCCATAAACTTGAGCCCGGCCATGACCATGCGCGCCACCCAGAAGAAGATGATCTCGCTGGCGGTCGCGAGGTCGTGCGTCGGGTAATAGAACTTCAGATCGGCGCTCGCGTGAGGCCAGCCGAAGGTGCTGAAGGGCCAGAGCCAGGAGGAGAACCACGTGTCGAGCACATCTTCATCCTGTGTGATCGCGCTCTCGGGTGCGTGGCATTTCGGGCATTTCAGCGGCGAGGACTTGGCGGCCCATTCGTGGCCGCACGTGCCGCAGGTGTAGACCGGGATGCGGTGGCCCCACCAGATCTGGCGCGAAATGCACCAGTCGCGGATGTTTTCCATCCACTCACTGTAGGTCTTGTCCCAGCGGTTGGGAATGAAGCGGACGCGACCATCCTGGAGCGCCGCCAGCGCCGGCTCTGCGAGCGGCTTCATCCGCACAAACCACTGTTTGGAGAGGCGCGGCTCGACCACGGTGTCGCAGCGGTAGCAATGGCCGACGGCGTGCGGGTGCGGCTCAGTCTTGACCAGCAGGCCCCGCGCTTCGAGATCGGCCACCACCTGTTTACGGCACACGAAACGGTCAAGCCCCTGATACGGGCCAGCCGCCTCATTCATGGTGGCGTCGCCGTTCATCACGTTGATCGCCGGCAGGGCGTGACGCTGCGCCACGAGAAAATCGTTGGGGTCATGCGCCGGGGTAATTTTCACCACGCCGGTGCCAAAGGCGGCATCGACGTAGTCATCCGCGACGACCGGAATCGGCCGGTTGAGCAGCGGCAGGATCACGGTCTTGCCGATCAGGTGAGCATAACGCGGATCGTTTGGATTCACCGCCAATGCCGTGTCCCCCAAGAGGGTCTCGGGGCGGGTCGTTGCGACGGTAACATGCTCATCCGAGTCGGCCACCGGGTAACGGATGTGCCAGAAACTTCCCTGAGTATCGACATGCTCGCTCTCTTCATCGGCCAAGGCCGTATGGCAGCGGGGGCACCAGTTGACGATATAGTTGCCGCGGTAGATGAGCCCTTCGTCATAGAGGCGGCAGAAGACCTCGAGGACGGCTTCGGAGAGGCCGGCGTCGAGGGTGAAACGCTCGCGCGACCAGTCGCACGAGGCCCCCAGTTTGCGGAGTTGCCGGACAATCGTGCCGCCGTACTCCTCGCGCCACGCCCAGACCCGTTCGATGAAGGGTTCGCGTCCGAGGTCATGCCGCGACGTTCCCTCCTTGCGCAGCGCTTTCTCGACCACGTTCTGGGTGGCAATACCGGCGTGGTCGGTGCCGGGCACCCACACCACGTTCCGTCCCTGCATCCGCCGCCAGCGGACGAGGATGTCTTGGATGGTGCAGTTCAGGGCATGCCCCATGTGGAGAATTCCGGTCACATTGGGCGGCGGTATGACGATCACGTAGGGATCGCCCGGCTGCGAGGCATCGGCGTGGAAACAGCCGCCCGATTCCCACAGAGGATACCACTTGGCTTCCACGGCTTGGGGGTCGTAATGCTTATCCATCTCGTTAGTTTCCGTTTCCGTCTGGCGTCTCGCCGCTGGCCGACTGCCGGGCGGCGTCTTCAAACAATTTGTATTCCACGCTGTCCACGAGCGCCTGCCAGGAGGCTTCAATGATGTTCTCCGATACGCCCACCGTCCCCCATTGCCGCTGGCCGTCGCCCGACTCGATCAAGACCCGCGTTTTGGCCGCAGTCGCCTGATGGGGATCGAGGATTCGCACGCGGTAATCGCTGAGCGTCACGTCAGTGATGCGCGGATAGAATCGGACCAGCGCCTGCGAAAGGGCCCGATTCAAGGCATCGACGGGGCCGTGCCCCTCGCCGGCCATCAGCTCAGTTTCGCCATTGACACGCAACTTGATCGTCGCCTCCGAAACACACGGATCGTCCTTGCCGCGCTTCTCGACGATGACGCGGAAGCCCTCCAACTCGAAAAAGGGCTGGTGGGTCTGCATGACCTTCTGAACCAGGATTTTGAATGAGCCGTCGGCCGACTCGAACGAATAGCCCGCGTTCTCCTTCCGCTTGATCTCGTCCAGAACGCGGCGCACGGCTTCCTTGTCATCGGCCAGCTCGGGAATGCCCACCTCGGCCGCTTTCATCAGCACGTTCGCCCCGCCCGATAACTCCGAGACCAGAATGCGCCGCTCGTTGCCAACCGCCTCGGGCTGGATGTGCTCGAAGGTTTGAGGATTTTTCTGCACGGCGTTGACGTGCGCCCCCCCTTTGTGACTGAACGCATTGCGTCCCACATAGGGCTGCTGGGAGTCACTGCGCCTGTTCACCAGATCGTCGGTCACGGCAGAGAAGGCTCGGAGCTTTCTGAGTTTTTCCAGACCGATGCAGTGATGCCCCATCTTGAGCTCCAGCGCCGGGATGATCGAGATCAGATTGGCGTTCCCCGTGCGCTCGCCATAGCCGTTGATCGTTCCCTGCACCTGGTTGGCGCCCGCGCGCACAGCCTCCAGCGAATTGGCAACCGCCAGCCCCCCGTCGTTGTGCACGTGGATGCCGACCTGGATGTCGGGAAACCGCGCTCGCACCTGCGCGGTGATCGCAAAAATCTCGTGCGGCAGGCATCCGCCGTTGGTGTCGCACAGCACGACGCCTCGCGCACCCTCGCGGACGGCCGCATCGAGACAGCTCAGGGCATAGGCCGGGTTGTCCTTGTAGCCATCAAAGAAATGCTCGCCGTCGAAAAAGACAGCCCGGCCTTGAGTCGTGAGAAAGCCGACGGTGTCGGCAATCATCTGCAGGTTGTTCGCCTCCGTCGTGCGCAGCACGTCGCGAACGTGCAGAATCCACGATTTTCCGAAGACCGTGCAGACTGCGGTTTCGGCCGCAAGCAGTCCCTGAAGCTGCGGGTCGGCCGCCGCGTCGATATCGACCCGGCGCGTGCTGCCAAAGCCGGCCACCACGGCGTGACTCAGGCGCTCCCGGCGGATGTCCTCAAAGAATTTGCGGTCGCGTGGATTGGAGCCGGCATAGCCGCCTTCAATGTAATCGACGCCCAAATCGTCCAGCAGGTGGGCGAACCGGATCTTGCCGCTGTCCGAAAACGAAACGTCCTCTCCTTGCGCGCCATCGCGCAGGGTCGTGTCGTAGAGATGGATTTTTGCCATGATCGCACCGTCTTAAGAGGTTTTGAAATAAGCGTCATAGAGCGCCCGCACCGCGCGGGCGCGGTCGGCCGAACGGACGCCGAACATCATGCTGATCTCAGACGCGCCCTGATTGAGCATCTCGATGTTCACGTGCGCCGCCGCGAGGGCTTGGGTGGCCCGGGCCGCCATGCCGACCGTGTACTGCATCCCTTCGCCCACGACCATGATGATCGCATGCTCCCGCTCGACCAGCACATGATCGGGGGCGAGATCGGCGTGAATCCGCTCCACCACCCGCTGCTCAACCGCCGCCGTGAATTTCGCCTCGCGGATGACGACCGAGATGTTGTCAATGCCGGTGGGCATGTGTTCCCACGACAGCCCCTCATCCTCGAGGATCTGCATCAGTCGGCGCCCAAAGCCGACCTCGCGGTTCATCATGTACTTGTCAATATAGATTTGGACAAATCCGTCGTCGCTGGCGATTCCCACCACGGCGCAGGCGTCGTATTCCCGCTTGGGAACCACCATCGTTCCCGGCAGTCCCGGCCTGTTGGTGTTGCGGATGTTGACGGGGATGCCGGCTCGGATCGCGGGCAAGACCGCCTCGTCGTGAAAGACGCCAAATCCGGCATAGGCCAGCTCGCGCATTTCTCGGAAGGTCATCGCCGTGATGCCATGCTTGACCTCCGGCACGAGGCGTGGATCGACCGGATAGACGGAGTCCACGTCGGTAAAGTTTTCGTACACATCCGCGGGTATCGCGGCGGCCAGAATCGCCCCGGTGATGTCGGAGCCGCCACGCGGGAACGTTGCCACGTCACCGCCGCGGGTGTAGCCAAAAAAGCCAGGGAATATGGCAATGCCACGAATCTGCGTGAGGTGGGCCTGAAGCAGCGGGTAGGATTCGGGCAGCAACTGGGCGTTGCCAAACTCGTCGGTCAGCAGCATCCCCGCCTCCTGGGGGTCGATATACACGGCATTCGCACCGCGCGCGCGGAGAGCGGCGGCGACAAGTCTGGCGCTGTTGTCCTCTCCCGCCGCCTTGAGGCTGTCGGTGAACTTCCCCGCGTGGCGGGTCGGCCCCGCCGCGCGCCGCCGCAGATCGGCGTCAATTTCGGTGATCAGCCCGGGGGGGAGCGCGAGATCACGCTGGATCTCGGCATAACGGGCGACGACCGCCTGAACCTCTGCGGCGCAGGATTGGCCCGCCAGCGTCTGGTTCGCGCACTGGATCAACAGGTCGGTCACCTTGGTGTCGGCCTTGTTCCGCTTGCCCGGCGCCGAGACCACGACCACCGTGCGATCAGGATCGGCCAGCACAATGTCGCACACTTTGCGTACTTGTTCCGCATCTGCCAATGAAGACCCGCCGAATTTGCATACCTTGATCATAACGACTCCAACATCTCCTGTTTTAGTCCAACATCCTGAGCTTGACCGGATCCTCGCCGACGATACCCGTCGCCCGAATCTCAGCCAGCGCCGCATCCACGTCCGCCTCGCGCGCCAGATGGGTCAGCGCGACGACCGGAACAAAGCCGCCTTCCTGATCATCCGCTCCGCCTTTCTGGCTCACGGCATGGATGCTCACCCCGTGCTTGCCGAGGATGGTGGTGAACTGGCCGAGCGTTCCCGCGCGATCCACCACCATCAGCCGCAGGTAATAGCGCGAGTGAATGGCGCTCAGCGCGCGCACCCGCAGCGGCTCGGAGGAGAGCCTGGCGATGCCGCGGCTGTGGCGCGGGCTGCCGGCCAGCAGATTGCGGGCCACGTCGCCGATGTCGCCAATCACCGTGCTGGCGGTGGGCTCACGCCCCGCGCCGCGCCCGTAATACAGGGTGTCGCCCGCAAAATCGCCCCGAACCATGACCGCGTTGAACGCATGACTCACCGAGGCGAGCATGTGGTCACGTGTCACCAGCGTCGGATGAACCCGCACCTCAATCTCGGCACCATCCCGCCGGATCACAGCCAGGAGTTTGATGCGATAGCCCAGTTCGCGGGCAAATTGCACGTCGACGCCCGCCAGACTGCGAATGCCCTCGACGGCGGCCACGCTCATCGGCACCTGGAAGCCGTAGGCCAGAGATGCCAGAATCACCGCCTTGTGCGCCGTATCAAAGCCGTCAATATCCAGACTGGGGTTGGACTCGGCGTACCCTGCTGTCTGGGCGGCCTTGAGCGCCTCGTCGAAGGGGATGCTTTCGTTCTCCATCCGGGTGAGAATATAATTGCAGGTGCCGTTGAGGATGCCAAACAGGCTCTGGATCGAATTGCCGACCAGACCCTCGCGCAACACGCGGACAATCGGGATGCCGCCGCCCACGCTTGCGCCGAAATAGAGATCGACGCCCGCAGTCTCAGCCAGGGAGAAGATCTCCTCGCCATATTCGGCGAGCAGCTTTTTGTTTGCCGTGACGACCGCTTTGCCCGCCTTAAGCGCCTCGATGACCAGCGTCCGGGCAATGCCCGTGCCGCCGATCAGCTCGACGACGATATCCACCGAAGGGTCGTTGATCACTGCCCGCGCGTCGGTTGTCAGAATGGCCGGGTCAACGGCCACGCCGCGATCGCGCGCCAGATCGACATCCGCGATCCGGCGGGCCACGATATCGGCACCGATGCGATGAGCCAGCAGCTCGCGGTTTCGCTGCAACCCGTCTACCACTCCGGCACCGACCGTGCCGAAGCCAACGATGCCCACCCCAATTTGCTTCATATCCCGACTCACTTTCACTGCAACGCATAACCGTGTTATGTCAAAACGAAACATTACAATAAAAAGGACGAAGTATCAATCTTGTTGTGCATGTCGCTCTGGACAGGAATACCCGTTTCTGGCATGCTCTCTGAAATCACAGCCCCAGCTCAGTCCGGGCTTGCGTTCGTCTGATGTCGGTTGGTGGCACCCAACAGAGGAAACACATGCTATGCATATGGCCGATGCGTCTCTTTCACCAGCAGTTGGCGGAGCCCTGTGGGCGGTGAGCGCCGGGTTGCTCGCGCACTGCGCGCGCCGGGTCAGGCAAACCCTTGACGACACGCAGGTTCCGTTGATGGGCGTGATCGGCGCGTTTATCTTCACCGCCCAGATGATCAACTTTTCGATCCCGGCCACTGGATCGAGCGGGCATCTGGGCGGCGGCCTGATTCTGGCGATCCTTCTCGGGCCGCATGCGGCGTTCGTCACCCTGGCGTCGGTGCTGACTGTCCAGGCGCTGTTCTTCGCCGACGGCGGCCTGCTGGCACTCGGTTGTAACATCTTCAACCTGGGATTCTTTCCAGCGTTTGTCGCGTACCCGCTGATCTTCAGACCGATCCTGGGGCAGGCGAGGGGCGGCGTCCGGCTGTGGGCAGGGTCGGTGCTGGCGGCGGTCATTGGCCTGCAACTGGGTGCGTTTGGCGTCGTGCTGGAGACGACCCTGTCGGGACTGTCCGATCTTCCGTTTCGCTCGTTTGTGCTGCTGATGCAGCCGATTCACTTGGCCATTGGGGTTGCTGAGGGAGTGGCTACGGTGGCGGTGGTGTCCGTTGTTCAGCGAACCCGGCCGGCGTCACTGGCGGTCACGAAGGCGAGTCCGCTCGTGGCTCTCAACACAGGTCGCGCTGTGGCCGGCTTTCTCATCGCCGCTGTTGTGATCGGCGGCGGCATGAGTTGGTTCGCGTCGACGCGTCCTGATGGTCTCGAATGGGCGATGGACAAGATCCGGGGGAGCGAGGCGCCCGCACGCCTGAACGAGGGGGTCCATATGCGTCTGGCGAATGTTCAGGAGCGGATCGCGTTTCTGCCCGACTACGATTTTCCGGCGCATCCGACGGCCGCCGCCTCCGAGCCCGCGCGCTGGCCCTTGGTCAGCGCAGGCACGACGGTATCCGGTCTCGTGGGAGGACTGATCGTGCTGGTCTTGGCGGGATTGGCGGGATATGGGCTGCGTAGACGGCAGACGGCGGTTTAAGCGAATCGTGCGTGGAGTGGGGCACACATGGGATTTGGACATGATGCGGATGTCGGACGAATGGACGAACTCGGGCGTCTGGACTCGCCCGTTCACCGGCTTGACGCGCGTGTGAAGGCGTTGAGCACGATCGCTTTTCTGGTGACGGTGATGTCTTTCCCCAAGTATGAGGTGTCGGCGCTGCTGCCATTCGTCCTGTATCCCGTGACGCTCATGGCTGTGGGAGGAATCCCCCCCAGTTGCCTGTTCAGGAAGCTGCTGGTGGCCGCGCCCTTCGCGCTGGCCGTCGGCATCTTCAACCCCCTGCTCGACCGGCAGTCAGTCGCGATTCTTGGCGCACACACCCTTTCCGGCGGCTGGCTGTCTCTGGCTTCCATCGCCGTGCGCTTCATATTGACAGTCAGTACGGCGCTGACCTTAGTCGCCTGCACGGGCATCCACCGGCTCTGCGCCGGGCTGGAACAACTGGGAGCCCCACAGGTCTTCACGATCCAGTTGGAATTGCTGTACCGCTATCTCTTCGTCATCGTCGGGGAGGGCGCGCGCATGAGGCGCGCCGCCGAGCTGCGGTCTGCGGGCCGTGGCGCGCTCCGGTTGCGCACCGTTGGCCCACTCGTTGGCAATCTGCTTCTCAGGGCGATGGACCGCGCGCAGCGGGTCTATCAGGCGATGAACGCACGCGGTTTCGACGGGCGGGTGCGTGTGTTAGGCACCACCGCGTTACGCGCCGGTGATTTGGCCTTCCTGGCCGGGTGGATCGCATTCTTTGCCGTCGCCAGGAGCGTGAACATCGCGCGTGGGCTGGGGGCTTTCGTAACGGGGAATGGTCTGTGAGTCATCCTCCCATCATTGAAGTCCGCGACCTCGGCTTCGCCTATCCCTGCGGTGCAGAGGCGTTGCGCGGCGTGTCATTCCAAATCGCTCCGGGCGAAGCGGTCGGCCTCATCGGCTGCAACGGCGCCGGTAAGTCGACGCTGCTGCTGCATCTGAACGGATGCCTGGCCCCGACGCGGGGCGAGGTGCGGATCGGCGATGAACGGGTGACGCGACAGACCGTGGCGGCAGCTCGGAAAGCGGTGGGACTCGTTTTTCAGGACCCTGACGACCAGCTTTTTATGCCCACGGTTTTCGAGGATGTGGCTTTTGGCCCCCTGAATCAGGGACTTTCGGATGACGCCGCCGGAATGCGCGTCACGGCCGCGCTGGAGCGCGTGGGAATGGCACACCTGCATGCCCGCCCGCCGCACAAACTATCGGCAGGAGAGAAACGGGCCGTGGCCATTGCCACTGTGCTGGCCATGGATCCGGACATTTTGGTGATGGACGAGCCGTCATCCAACCTCGATCCGCGTGCCCGCCGCCGACTGATCCGATGGCTTCAGGGCTTTGCGCATACCCGCATCATCGCCACACACGATCTGGAATTGGTCGTTGAGGTCTGCACCCGCGTGCTCGTGATGGATGCCGGCCGGATCGTGGCAGAAGGGCCGACCGATGATGTGTTAAACGATGAGACGCTCATGCTGGCGCACGGCCTCGAACGCCCGCATAGCCTGCACCATCACCATCCGCATGAAAACGTTTCGCCGACTGGATCACGCCGTTTGTGATTTGACAAGTCAGCAGGCATGGAATATGCTCTTAAGGAAAAGCAGAATCAGCAGGTTCGTGTGTTCGCTGCTGACGCCTCGAAAAGGGGCAAAAGGGATCGGCTTCGCGTCAATTAAGGAGAACCGGACTTATGGCCAACGAGAAACAAAACGCGGATTTGGTGGCAATTGAGCGGTGTAAGGGTGCCTACGAAAGTATACGGCAGGAGGTGGGAAAGGTCATTGTGGGACAGAAAGACGTGGTGGATGATGTCCTGATGGCCCTGTTCTGCAACGCGCATATTCTGCTGGTCGGCGTTCCCGGGTTGGCCAAGACGCTGCTGATTGCGACCCTAGGCAAGGTCTTGCAGTTGGATTTCAAACGGGTCCAGTTCACCCCCGATCTGCTCCCCGGGGACATCACAGGGTCGATCGTGGTGGATGAAATACCGGGAACGGGGCGGCACGAGTTCCGCTTTGTGGAGGGGCCGGTGTTCACGAACCTGCTGCTGGCGGACGAAATCAACCGCACGCCGCCGAAGACCCAGGCGGCGCTGCTCCAGGCCATGCAGGAGCGGGAAGTGACCACGGGGCGCGAGACGCGTCCGTTGCCGCGTCCGTTTCTGGTGATGGCGACGCAGAACCCGCTGGAGCAGGAGGGAACCTACCCGCTGCCCGAGGCGCAGCTTGACCGGTTCATGTTCAACACGTTTGTGGATTACCCCAGCAACGCCGAATTGGTGAAAATCGTCCAGCAGACGACAGGCGAGCAGGCGCCAGTGGCTGGCGGCGTGCTGACAGGCGAAGAGATCATTGGTATCCAGAACATTGTGCGCCGGATACCGGTCGCCCAGCCGGTGGTGGAGTATGCCGTGCGGCTGAGCGCGGCCTCCCGGCCGAAGGATCCCTCGGCGCCCGACTTCGTGAAGAAGTATCTCAACTGGGGCAGTGGGCCGCGCGCCGCGCAGTATCTCGTGCTCGGCGCCAAGGCAAACGCCGTCTTACACGGCAACACGCATGCGTCGATCGAGGATGTGCGGCGTGTGGCCACGAGCGTCTTGCGTCATCGCGTGGCGTTGAACTTCAACGCCATGGCCGACAAGCTGACGGATGTGGAGATCGTGGCCCGGTTGCTCAAGGAAGTGCCGGCCGAAGGATGAAGGCGGTTTCAGGGTTCAGGAGCCTGCATGGGAACCTGAACCTGAACCCCTGAATCCGGATTCCGAACCCTGTCTGAACCCCGAACCCCGAACCCTGAACGATGTCAAACGGGAACAACAGTCTGACGATAGATCCGCGCCTGCTGGAGCAATTGAAAGGGATCGAGCTGAAATCCCGTTTCTTGGTGCGCGGATTCTACGAGAACCGCCACCGCACCCGGGATTTCGGCGCATCCAACGAATTCATCGAGCACAAGGACTACCAGCGGGGCGATGAGATCCGCCGCATCGATTGGCGTGTCTTTGCCCGCACCCGCCGTCTCTACGTCAAGCGCTTCGAGATGGAAGCCAACATGCGCGTCCACTTCATCCTGGACACGTCCGACTCCATGCGCGTGCCGGCTGAAGGGGGGCGCCCCACCAAGCTGGAGCTTGCCGCGACCATCACCGGCGCGCTGGCCATGATGGCGGTGTCGCAGCAGGATTCAGCGGGATTGTTTTGCATTGGCGACATGATCGATGAGGCCATTCCCGCGCGGCAGGGCATGCGGCATCTGGCGTTGCTTTTTCAGCACTTGGGGGTGCCGCGCGGTCAGGGCGGCGGGAAATTTGGAGAGATAGCCTGGACCACCTTGCAGCAAATCGGGCGGCGGGGGGTCACGTTTGTTCTAACCGATGCGCTGGATCCGCTCGATCCGCTTATTGAAACCTTGAAGGGTCTCATGGTGCGTGAACAGGATGTGACCCTGATCCAGGTGCTTGACGAGGCGGAGCTGACGTTCCCGTTCGACAAGATGACCGAGTTCCGTCATCCCGAAACGGGGCGGCGTATCATGGGTGATCCGCAGGCGCTCCGGGATCGGTATCTCGCGCGAATCACGGCACATGTGGAGAAAGTCCGCCTGTTTTGCATCCAGCACGGCGTGGATTATTTACGCCTCCATACCGGCGACGATTTGGCCGCCCTGCTCTCGTCGCATTTTGTGCAACGCCTGGTCAGGAGGAATAGCGCATGCTGAATCCGCTCATGCTCCTAGGTCTGGCGGCGCTGGGCATTCCGGTGCTGATCCACCTGATCAACCGGCGGCGGATGAAGCCCCGGCAGTTCGCGACGCTTGACTTTCTCGATCAGCAGGACGTGGCGAACGCGTTCGCTCCGGTTCCGCGCGACCTGTTACAGCTTCTGTTGCGGCTTCTGCTGCTGACGCTATTTATCCTGCTGATGGTCCGGATGACCGGACCCAGCCCGACGGTGGGACCGCGCGCGATGGCGATTGTTCTGGACAACTCGATGAGCATGAAACGGCTGACACCCGACGGCCGCCGCTTGGTTGACGTTCACCGGGAGCGCATCCTCGATCTCATACGCGGCATGAAGCAGGGCGATTTCTTCTCCTTCACGCTGGTGGGCGATCAGGTCTTTGACAGCACCGGGTTCACGAGTGATCGCGCGCGGCTCGAACAGGCCGTGACCAACGCGTGGGCGAGCGACGGCGGCGCCCGCAGCCTGATCGCGACGCTGGAAGACAGTTTGCGCGAACTGCGATCCCGGCGTGCGCCCAACACCGCCCTGATTGTGTTTTCCGATCAGCAGAGCCAAAACTATCGCTCGCAACTCGCCTCCCCGAGCTTGGCGCCGCTGCTTCGTGGAAGCCGCATCAAGCCGGTTTTCGTGCTCGATCCCCTGACGAATGCACCCAACGTGCAATTGAAGGGCGCGGAGTTCTACCCGGAGCGAATCTACCTGGGCGCGAGCGGTAAGGTGACTGCGCGCATGCACAATGCGTCGGAGACGCAGCAGGTGGTGACCGTGTCGCTGAAGAGCGGACCGGTGGCGGTGGAGACCCGGTCGTGCAACCTGGCCACCGGGGAGACCGCCCACGTAGAACTTCGCCAGTCGTTTGGGTCGCCCAATGACACGGCCTGGTGCGTGAGCCTCTCGGAGGACGGATTCCTGGCCGACAACGACGCCTATGCCACGGTGCGCATGCGCAGCCGGCGGCAGGTCCTGCTGGTCACCTCGATGCAGTATCCCAAGCCGGAGGGGCTGACTCTGGGAACCAGCGGTGCGGATCTATTGACCTGCGCGTTGAACCCCGCCGAGGCCACGGGGGAGGCCCGGGGCGAAACGTATATTTCCGTCAAGCGTGTGCCGATGATGGATCTGGAGCGCCGGGCGCTGTCGATGTACTCGGTGGTCGTGCTCTACGGTCTTGACCAACTCGCCTCGCCCGAGGTGGTCCAAGACCTGGCGGGCTATGTGCGCCAGGGCGGCGGCCTATACATCATCCCGGATACCACGGTCAACTCCTCGACGTTCAACCGGGAGTTGGCCCCGTTGTTGTCTGGATTCCAATTGGGGGATCGGCGGGATCCGAAGATCGCCGCGCCTCTCGACACCAACGAGAAAAATGTGGCGGACCCGCTGCTGACCGGGCTGATTCGCGGCGAATGGGGAACCGTCAACGACATCCGGTTCGCGCGCTATTTTGAGACGCTGGACATCGGCAGCACCCGGGCGGCGTTGAAGACGCAAGATGGCGACGTGCTTCTGGCGGTCGCCGAGATGGGGAAAGGGCGGGTGTGCATCCAGACCCACAGTTGGAATGTGGAGGACACCTCCCTACCTCGCAGCCTTTCCTTCGTTGGCGTCGCGCATGCCGTCGTGGATCACCTGTCGAGTCTGGACGCGGACACGGAAGGATACAGCGGCCCCGATCAGGTTTCGGCCGGGACTTCCCATCGAATGGGGCTGCCCCAGTTCCGCGGCCTTGGCGGGGATGTCACGCTGGAGGGCCCCCGGTCCTATGCCTTTAAGCTATCGTCGGAGGATGCTTACGTGACGGTGAAGGATATTTACGTTGCCGGCGCCTACCGCGCAACCCATCCCGCCAAGACAGCCGCCCGGGACCGGTGGTTGGCGGTGAACCCGTCCACAGACGAGTCGTCATCCGCGTTCATGAGCTCGGACGAGTTGGCGGGCCTGTGCGGTGTCGGACAGGTGACCGCGACGTCCGACCGGCTCGACGGGCTGTTCCGTCCCCGCCGCGAGCTGTTCATCCTGTTGTTGACGCTGGTTTTCGTGGCCCTGACGGCCGAGACGGCAGGCACGCTGCTGTCGCGCCAAAAGAAGGAGACGCATGGAGCAGGTGCTTAGATGGTTCGGGCTGGACCCGTTTACACAGGTTGACCGGATTACCGGGATGCGGCTCGTGACCGAGCCCGGTATGCCGCCTGCCATTGTGTGGGCGGTGGTCGTGTTCGGACTGGCCATGGCGGCGATCAATTTCCTGCCGGCGGTCAAGATGCGGATGCGGGTCCGCGTGCTGACGTTCCTGTTTCGCCTTGGGATGGTTGGCCTCTTCCTGCTGGTGCTGTTACGGGTGCATCTGGATCTGAATATCCGGCTGGCGCGCGATCAGTCTTGGCTGACGCTGGTGGATGACTCGGGATCGATGCGGACGAAGGACGTCAGGGACGGCACGCGGTTCCAGGCGGCCCTCGCCGACCTGGAGGCTGTGCGCCGGGCCGCTGGCCGCCACGTGACCCTCGATGCGGCCACGCTCAGCGGAGCACCGCTCGGCGAGGAGGCGGGGGAGAAGACCCCGACGCGTATTCACGCCGCCATCCTCCGGGAGCTGGCGGAGCGGCCGCGCCTGCAACGCTTGCTTCTGCTGACCGACGGGCGGGACGTGGAGCGGCAGGATTTTGTTGGGACCGGCGAGGCGCTGAAGTCGCACGGCGTGGCGCTGGATGTCGTGCTGTACGGCACCGACAAGCCCATGCAGGATTCGCAGATCACCGCCAAACCGGAGCGCAGCGTGATCCGGCTCGGCGAGTCGCTGTTCATTCGCGGCGCCCTGAAGGATCCCTCGGGGAAGTCGGCCTGTACGCTGACGCTTGAAGAGAACGGCAAGAAGGTGAGGGAGGTGTCGGTTCCGCGCGACTCGTTCGGCTGGTTCGAAGTCGCCTACAAGCCGGAAAAGGCCGGTCTGCACCGTTACACGCTCGCGATGGCGGAGGAGGACACCAACCCTGGCAACAACACCGTGTCCTTCTTTGCCGATGTGCTCGAGGAGAAGATCAATGTGCTGATGATCGAGGGTTTTCCCCGTTTCGAGTTCAAACTGATGAAGGTGGCGCTTGAGACCGACCCGCTCGTGAATCTGGTGACGATCTGCCACATGCCCGGCGGCGGGGTTTATGTGCAGGGCGGCGCGCTGCACGCCAATCCGGCCGTCGGCATCATTCAGAGCGAGCCAGACCTGTTCAAGTACGACGTCGTGATCCTGCGCGATGTGCCGCGTTCCCTTTTCCGGGCGGGCGATGACCAGTCCGAGACATCCATGAAGCTGCTGGTGTCCTTCCTGCAGAAGCGGGGCGGAGGGCTCATGGTCACCGGCGGGCAGAGTGTGTACCGGGCGGGCGGGTACCAAGACAGCCCGCTGGCTGCGGTCCTGCCGTTCGATCTGAGCGACCGGTTCTCGAAGGATCCGCAGTTTCCCGGCCGTTTCATCGTGAACGTCGTGAACGATCAGTACAACCACCCGCTCCTGCGGCTTTTGCCTGACGCGGCAGAGAACAAGGCCCGCTGGAACGCGATGCCCGAGCTTGACGGCTGTAACAACGTGGGATCCTTCAAGTCCATGGCCAAGCCGCTGCTGACCCGGCACACGCGAATCCGGAGCGCCACCGGCACCACGAACATCGTAGAGGTTCCGGTTCTGGCCTATCAGGACTTCGGCAACGGCAAGATTCTGGCCGCCTCCGTGGACACGTTCTGGTACTGGCAGTTGCAAGCTGATATTGACCCGCCGCCGCTCGAAACGCTGACGGCCAACATTGTCCGGTACATGGCTCCTGAGCCGGGCCTGCGGGCGGGGAGCGTCAATATTGTGGCGGAAGACCCGACGCCGACGCTGGGCGACACGGTGGTGTTGTCCACCGTGCTGCGTGACAAGAGCTACGAACCCGTGCGCGGGGCGGAACTCAAGGTGCGGGTCATAAAGCCCGACGGGCAGTCGCTGACACTCTACCCTTGCGATTTGCCGGAGCGGCCGGGCTATTATGAATACCGGTTCCCGGCCGACCAGCCGGGCGACTGGACCGCCACGGTCAGTTACGCGAAGACCAACCGGACCACCCGGTTCGTGGTGCGAAGCGAGGACGACGAGTATGCGGACCTCTCGGTGGACCGCGAGCGCATGAAGACGCTTCTGGCGGCGGCGGACGGGCGTCTGATGGAGGATCTTCCCGCCTGGGTGAAACAGGCGGACCGGCGGCCCGTCACGCAGCCGGCGGCGCGCGATCTGGAAGTGTGGAACAGCCCGGCTGTCCTGGTGTTGTTCATTTTGCTGGTGTGCGCGGATTGCTTTGTGCGCAAGCGGCAGGGACTGGCCTAGCGATGAGTAGTGAACCCATGAACGATGTTCAGCAACAGTTCAAGAGGCGGATCGACCGCTTTGGTCGCGCGCGGCGTCGGGTGGCGAACGGCAGGCAGGCCTATGCCGCTGGCGTCTCGATGCTTGGCGTCGGGATCACGGCGATGCTCCTGCTGAGGGGCTGGATCGCCAATCCATTCGTCAACTGCGCGCTGACGCTGATCGGGGGCGGCCTGCTGGTCTGGCAGTTCGTTCGCCTGGCGCGGCGATGGGAATGGCGTCGCGAGACGCTCTCCGAATCCTTCCGGCTGGAGGATCTGGCCGGCGACCTCAACAGCCGTCTGATCAGCGCCGTCGATTTTCTGAAGCGGCCCGCGCCTGTGGCGCCTTTGGTTGCCGCCCTGATCGAGCGGGCGTGTCAGGATCTGGATCGGCCGTTCGAGCATCTGATCGACCGGAGCGCGCGCAATCGCCTGCGCGTCCGGTTCGTGCTCCTGCTGGTCCTCTTCCTGCTGCTGGGGTCCGGGTTGATTTCCGGGTTCGGTTTCGCCAGGATGGGGCGCACGGTCACGCGGTCTGCGGTGGAGCTTCGGGAGATTTTGTTCCCGACTCGCTACGAACTGTTCCCGGGGACAACGGTTTGCCGGATCGGCACGCCGATGGAGGTGGGGCTTCGTTTTACCCGGTTCGGCTACCCAGACGTCACAATGCTGACCGCAGCTTCGGACCGGGAAGAGGTCGAGCGGAGCGTCCTGAAGGCTGACGCCTCGGGGCGCGTTGTCGTGACGCTGGAGTCCACGGTTGAGAGAGAATACCGGGTCCGGTTCGCCTTCGGAAAGCGCATGACCGAGGAAATGACGCTGGTGTTCACGACGACGCCCATGATCGAGAACATGCAGGTGGAACTGGTCTATCCGCTCTATACCCGGCTGGTGCCGAAGGAGTCGGAAGGCATTGTGGACCGAGTCACTGCGCTTGCGGGAACACGTGTGAATATGGGTTTCGTATTCAGCAAGGGGCTCAAATCGGCCGTGTTGACGTTCGACGACACGACGCGCATCCCGCTGGACGTGGTGGGACGCTTCGCCTCCTTGTCGTTTGTGCATGCGCTGGAGCGAGGAGCCATCCTCCAGGTCGAGGATATACACGGGTTCGCATTGGACAAGCCGCACGTCATCGACTTCGGCCTCACGGTGGACAAGCCGCCCAAGCTCTTCGTGCCCCCATTCCTGAAGGCGGACATGCCGCTGACGGCAGACGAATTGGGTGGGTTCACCTTCGGCGTGCGCGTGGAGGACGATTTCGGCGCGGCCAAGTGCGTGGTGAAGTGGCACAAATCCACCACGGACAAGCCCAACCAGGTTAAGGTGAAGGGCGAACCGATCGAACGCGTCTTCATTCCGCCCAGGCCGACGGTCGTGGCGGTCTTCGAGAATATCTTCCGCGAGCAGTCGCAAACGGCTGAGGGCGATGATCTCTTCACCTTTCAGATTGAGGCGTTCGACAACCGGGAACCCAAGGCTCAATCGACCGTTTCCGCCAGCTTCTCCATCTTCATCCGGGGGCAGGGGAGCGAGGGGGGGACGATCAACGATGGGGTGGATAATATCACGTCGAGGGTGAAGAGGGACGGCGGCCCGAGGGTGACCCGCGTGTACACGCAGGTTGGCGGATCGCGCGTGATCGGGATGCCGTCTAAGCTGGACACGACGGAAAGCGGCAAGAACGAGTTCAAGAGCGATCGGGTCACCGATAGCCGCCGAGAGGTCACCGGAGCGCGCGGCGAGACGGCCGGAGACTACGGGAAAGCCTTCTCAGGAGTCAAATGATGAAGAGCGTATTCAGATTTCAGGGTTCAGGTTTCAGCGGGGGCGCTGTCTCGGTGTCGCCCGATGGAACACGGCATGAGAAACGTGCTTCCCGCTGGGTGGGGAGCGCGTTCGACACAGCGTGCAACAGAGCCCTCCACACCATTTCTCAGACCGGGCGCCAGGTCGTCATGCTTGCGTTTTCTGTTCTTGCGTGGTGCTGCTCCAGTCTGGATTCGCACGCGGCGGCAACCTTCCGGTCGCACATGATTTGGGTGGGAGCGGAACCCCGATTACAAGTGACGGTCGATCCGGGATCGGCCGTGACCCAAACCGTCTGGATTGCCGTCAAGCCGGTCAACCAGCGCGGCGAGAGTCCCGAGGGCTTTACGACCGGTTGCGCCATAAAGCTGGCAGGGGACGGCAAGTCGGTGACGACGAACTTTCCGATATTGAATCCAAAAATTCCGCTGGAACGGCTCTGGAAGGCTCCGGGGCGGTTGGGTAAAGAGGACGTGATGATTCCCGGTGATTACATCCGGGTGACTGCGCGGGACGATGGGATCGGATTGGCCGGCGAGGTGCTCGTGTACCCCTTCAAGCCGGATTCGCCGCTGCAGTCCTGCACGGTGCGCCTCGCGGGCGGATTCAGTGACCGCCAGGCGTACTTTGCACTGCACTTTGGTCCGCACAAGCAGGGGATTGAACAGAAGGCCGCCGTCGAGTTCCATCTTCTGGATGCCGAAGGAAACCCCGTGTCGAGCGGCGATGCCGAGGTCGCCTTGTCCGACACCCAGCCGACTCATTTCGAAAAGGACGTGACGCCCAAGCGCGACATGACCGGCCCCTACACAGTCACGTTCACGGTGAACAACGAGACGCTGGGCATGCAGGTGGCCAGCGATGTTCGGTTTCCGTATGCCAACCTCCTGGTGCCGGTGTCCAGCATGGAGAGCGACACACTGGCCGACTGGCATCTTCCCGGAACGCCGCTGAGCGAAGGGGCTGCGAGATCGGTGCCCAATATCCTGTTCAGCGTCTACCAGCCGTTTGATCGCCCTTTCTTCGATGCCGAGGTGAAACACCAGGGCGCCCGGAGCCTTCGAATCGACTACCTGCCGACGGCAACGGCCACCATCGGCAGCAACGTGCGCCTGCCGGGTCTGCCCACGGCGGCGCGAATCTGGGTCAAGGGGAATAACACCCGCGACCGGCTGGTGATCGAGTGGCGAGATCCCTGCAACTTCACCGCTGCGTCCTACCAGCGTTTCATGAACGCTGCGGCCGTGGAGGTCTGCCGCTTGGATTTCTCGGACTGGAAATGTTTCACGGTTCCGGTGCTGGGCAACGGCCTGCTCGCGCGCGACAACCGATCCTATATGGCGGGGAATTCGGGCCTGGAGCCCCGGCATCCGATCCAAACTCCTTTTCATTGCGCCGCGTTGCGGGTGATTCCTGAGCCGCAGGGCAAGGCCGCCCCATCCAACGTCGCGCCGCGAAGCGTCTGGGTTGACGATCTCCTGGTGGAAACGCAGGCGCCCCGGAGCGAGCGGATGATGCTGGAGCTGCGTGGCGACACACCGGAGAGGCGACTGCAGGCCGACGCGAAGCTGATAGTCTCGGTCGGGAACGGGACGCCCTACGACATCCGCAACGGACGCATTGCTGTGACATTCCTCGATGGTGCAGGGGAAACCGTACCGGACGCTGACCTGACGGAGGGGCTCGACGTGGGCATGGGCGAGGTGGTGGTCAAGACCCTGTCGCTGGCGGCGGTCGAGGCGCGGAAGCCGCGCGGACCGGTCACGGCCGTCGTGACCGTCACGGGGCCCGTGGCGGGACAGCGGGTCCAGGGGCGCTTGGTGTTTAGCCGCCCGACGGGCGCTGGTTTGGTTTGGAATTTTGAGCGCCAGGAGCACTTCAATCCCGTGGCGCCAGCGTGGTATTACCAATCGACCTACCCCAAGCATTCGATGGTGCTCTCGGGCGGCAAGTATTACATCAGCCTGCAAGGCGGAAACCTGAACAAGAGGCCTCCGGGAGACAGTAAGCAGCCCGAGTGGGCGCTGGTCAGCACGCCCGTTGGCGCCGATCCGGTGGCGGGGGGCGCGGACGGCACGGCGCGGTCGCTGCCGTTAACGGTCACAACGAATATTCCGGTATCCGTGGTTTTGCATCCAGCCCTGCCCGGGGTTGTCGAAAGCGTCGAGATGCAGGTGTTTGGCGATGGCGTTCCCGTGATGCTGCAGGCGATTTTTGCGGACAGCGGATCTGCGGAGTTCGACCTGCCGTACCAGCAGCACGCCAGTGAGCCGGTGCGGGTGGATTGGAAGGGATGGAAAGCCTGCCGTTTCGCCGCGCCTCCAATCCCTCCGGCATACGGATCGTCGGACGGTAAAGGAAATCCGTTCTATGCGCCGCGGTATCCACTGAATCTGACCCTGTTGGCCTGGACCGAGAACGGGGGGCCTGCTGCGATCCGGGTGGACCAGGTCACGGTTAGCACGCATTTGTCGGCAAAGCAGGAACTGGTCGCCGAACTGGACTATCCGGACGAGACGATGCTGCTCGTTCCGGGGCAACCACTGAAGATGACGCTGGGCAGTATTTCAGCGGAGCCGATGTCGGTTGATGCCCGCTTCCGA
>VGWG01000012.1 GCA_016873675.1 Lentisphaerota bacterium
GACCCGGAGCGTCTGGCCGTGGCGGCGAAGGATTTCCCCGGGATCGAGACCTACCGGACGGTCGAGGAGATGCTGCGCAAGTCGTCCGTGAATCTCGTGACCTTGATCACACCGCACAACACGCATGCGCCGCTGGCGATGAAGTGTTTGAAGGCCGGCCGGCATGTGGTGGCCGAAAAGCCGATGGCTGTGACCACGGCGGAGTGCGACGCGATGATCGCGGCGGCCAAGCGCGCGAAGGTTGTGCTCTCCACCTACCACAACCGGCACTGGGACGGCATCATTCTCGGCGCTATGGAGCAAATTCGCGCGGGCGCGATTGGCGACGTGGTGCGCATTGAGATGGAGATGGGGCGTTTGGCCAAGCCGCGCGACTGGTGGCGCTCCAGCAAGTCCATCTCCGGCGGCATCCTGTACGACTGGGGCGTGCACCTCTGCGAATACATTTTGCAGATGGTGGATTCCGATATCGCCGAGGTCAGCGGCTTCACCTGGTCCGGCGTCTGGGCCAGCCAGACCCGCTGGAAAAAAGACACCATTGAGGACGATGGACAGATTGTGATCCGGTTCACCAGCGGAGCCTGGGCGACCATCCAGATCACATCGCTGGACGCCCGCCCCCACGAGCCGTGGTTCAAGGTGGTCGGCACCCAAGGGACTCTGGCACCGAACTGGCAGACCTCCGAGATCACGACGCTGGATGGCGACAAGCGGATCACGACGCAGTTTCCCAGCCCGCCGTCGCAAGGATACCAGTTCTATCAGAACATCGCGGATCATCTGGTCAAGGGTTCCAAGCTGGTGATTACGCCGGAGTGGTCGCGGCGGCCGATTCATATCATTGATCTGGCCTGCCGGAGCGCCAAGGCCGGCAAGGCCATGAAACCGAAGTACCGGTAAGCGAGGGTGGTATGACCAAGCGCAAGATACGGATGGGGATGGTTGGCGGCGGACGGGGCGCGTTTATCGGCGCGGTGCATCGCATGGCCGCGCAGTTGGATGGGCAGATCGAGCTGGTCTGCGGTGCCTTCAGCGCCGATCCGGCCAAGTCCCGGGCGTCGGGCGCGGATCTCTTCCTGCCGGGCGACCGCGTCTATGATTCCTATGCGGAGATGTTTGCACGCGAGCAGGCGATCCCAGCCGACGAGCGGATGGCGTGCGTCGCGATCGTCACGCCGAATCACATGCACGTTCCCGTGGCGAAGCTGGCGCTGGAGCACGGCTTTCATGTGATCTGCGACAAGCCACTCGCGTTCACGCTCCAGGAGGCCCGCGCTCTGGCGGCCCTAGTCCGCAAGAGCGGCTTGATTTTCGCTCTGACGCACAACTACACTGGCTACCCGATGGTCAGGGAGGCCCGCGAGATCGTGCGCTCGGGACAATTGGGAAAAATCCGCAAGATCGTGGCCGAATACCCGCAGGGGTGGCTGGCGTCACTGTTGGAGTCCACCGGCCAGAAGCAGGCCGACTGGCGGACCGATCCCAAACGCGCCGGGGCCAGTTGCTGCATCGGCGACATCGGCACGCACGCGGAGAACCTGGCGGAGTACATCACGGGGCTGCGGATCGAGTCGGTCTGCGCCGATCTGACGACCTTCGTCAAGGGGCGGAAGTTGGATGACGATGGCAGCGTGCTGCTCCGGTTCACGGGCGGCGCCCGCGGCATTCTCAGCGCCAGCCAGATTTCGATCAACGACGAGAACGCGCTGGCCATCCGCGTCTACGGCGAGAAAGGCGGCATCGAATGGCATCAGGAGGAGCCCAACACGCTGCTCCTCAAGTGGCCGGACCGGCCGCGGCAAATCCTGCGCACGGGCGGCGGCTATGGCTACCTCTCGGCCGCCGCGCTCAAGGCCACACGCCTGCCAGCCGGGCATCCAGAAGGCTACATCGAGGCCTTTGCCAACCTCTATCGCAGCTTCGCTTCGGCCGTCGCGCTGGCGCAGGCCGGAAAGCGGGTGCCGGCTGCGGCGCTGGATTTCCCAACCGTCGAGGATGGCGTCCGCGGCATGGCCTTCATCGAGACGGTCGTGAAGAGTGCGATAAGCAAACAGAAATGGACAAAAATGCCGGCGCTGTAAGCCCGGCTACAAACAGGAGGATGCGGCCATGGCCAGACCGGTTACTTTATTCACGGGACAGTGGGCGGATGTGACGTTACAGCAGCTCTGCGAGAAGGCCGCATCTTTCGGCTACGATGGCCTCGAGCTGGCCTGCTGGGGCGACCATTTCGAGGTCGAAAAAGCGGATGCCGCGTATTGCCGAAAGAAGCGCGCGCTCTTGGAACAGTACGGACTCAAGCTGTTCTCGATCAGCACGCACCTCGTGAGCCAAGCGGTCTGCGATCGGATTGACGAGCGGCACAAGACCATTCTCCCGCCGCACATCTGGGGCGATGGCGATGCCGAAGGTGTGCGTCGGCGCGCGGCAAAAGAGGTGATCAAGACCGCCAAAGTCGCGAAACTCCTGGGCGTAAGCGTGGTCAACGGTTTTACCGGCAGTTCGATCTGGCCGCTGCTCTACGCCTTCCCGCCAGTCTCCCCGGCGATGATTGATGCGGGCTACAAGGACTTTGGCAAGCGATGGAAGCCGATCCTGGACGAGTACCAGAAGCTCGGGATCCGGTTTGCGCTGGAGGTCCATCCCACGGAGATCGCCTTTGACATTGTTTCCGCGGAGCGGGCCATCGAGGCGGTGGATGGGCATCCAGCCTTCGGGTTCAACTACGACCCGAGCCACCTCGGCTATCAAGGCGTGGACTACGTGGCGTTCATCGAGCGGTTCCGAGACCGCATCTTCCACGTGCACATGAAAGACGTGGCGTGGCGCCAGACGCCGGGGTTGTCCGGCGTGTTCGGCGGGCATCTGACCTTCGGCGATTCCCGGCGATTTTGGGATTTCAGGTCGTTGGGCCGCGGCAACGTGGATTTTGAGCGGATCATCCGCGCGCTGAATGCCATCGGTTACACCGGTCCGCTCTCTGTGGAATGGGAGGATAGCGGCATGAATCGTGAGCACGGGGCGCGCGAAGCCTGCCAGTTTGTCAAGCGTCTGGATTTTGCGCCATCCTGCGTGGCCTTTGATGCCGCCTTCGAAAAGAAATAAGGACCGCAACCTATGCACAGTCCCTTTCGCGTTGTTTTGGTCGGTTGCGGCGGCATCAGCGCCGCGTGGCTCACGCCGATGGCGTCCATGCCCGACCTTCAGATCGTGGGCCTGGTTGACCGGATTGAGGAGAGCGCCCGCAAGCGGGCGGCACAATTCCATCTGGAATCGGCTGTGGTCGGGACGGATCTGCGGCAGGTGCTGAAGAAGACCAAGCCGGACATCGTGTTCGATTGCACGGTCCCCGAGGCGCATGCCGACGTGGCCGTCGAAGCCTTCAGGCAGGGCTGCCATGTGCTGGGCGAGAAGCCGCTGGCGGACTCGATGGTGAATGCGCGGCGCATGGTCCGCGCGGCGGCAAAGGCGGGGCGGACGCATGCGGTCATGCAAAACCGCCGCTACCTCCCGGAGATCCGGATTGCGCGGACGTTGATCGCCTCGGAGCGGCTGGGCGCGCTGACCACGCTGAACTGCGACTTTTACATCGGCGCGCATTTCGGCGGCTTCCGGGATGAGATGCGGCATGTGCTCCTGCTCGACATGGCCATTCACACGTTCGATGCGGCGCGACTGCTGTGCGGTGCGGACCCTGTGTCGGTGTACTGCAAGGAGTGGAATCCGGCCGGGTCCTGGTACAATCACGACGCATCCGCCGTGGCGGTGTTCACGATGAGCAATGGTCTGGTCTACACCTACCGCGGAAGTTGGTGCTCGGAAGGCATGAACACCTCGTGGGAATGCATCTGGCACGGCGTCGGCACACAGGGCAGTTTCCGTTGGGACGGCTATCGGGACCTCCGGGCACAGAAGGTGCGGGATGCGAGTATCAAAACGGGTCTCGGCATTGCGCTGGAGGATGTGGAGGCGGAGCCTTTTGCAGACGCCTCCGGTCCTATCGGACACGGCGGTGTGATCGCTGACTTCGTGAAGTGTTTGCGCGAGGGCCGTACACCCGAAACAGCTTCCAGCGACAACATCAAGAGTCTGGCCATGGTCTTCGGCGCGATCGAAAGCGCGGAGAAGGGCCGCGAGGTCACGGTTAAGTGGTGAACCCGGGTTGGAAAGGAAGAGACGCACATGACCCACTACACGAATCACAAGGACATCCGCATTGGAACGCTCGTCAAGGGGGGGCGAATGCCGGGGAGTATATCCGCCAGATCCTGCCGCACGGCTTTGAGAGCCTCTCGCTGACCTTCTGGCAGACGCTCGGCGACACCGACTTGAAGCGGCTCGCTCGGGACGTGAAGGAGGTCATCGGCGACCGGGACGTGGTGATCAGTTCGCTGGCCATGTTCGGCAATCCGCTGGAAAACGACGAGAAGGACAAAGAGACCCGCAAGGGATGGACGGCGCTGATCAACCACGCGCATCTGTTCGGCACGGACGTTGTGGCCGGATTTACGGGCCGGATTCGCGGCCGCTCGATCCCGGATTCCATTCCGCGCTTCAAGCAGGTTTTTGGGGAATTGGCCCGGCGCGCGGCGGATAAGGGCGTCCGGTTGGCCTTTGAAAACTGCAGCATGGGCGGCACGTGGGCGAGCGGCGACTGGAACATCGCACACAATCCGGACGCCTGGAGCATGATGTTCGACGCCGTACCGGCAACCAACCTGGGGCTGGAGTGGGAGCCTTGCCATCAGATGGTCTGCCTGATTGACCCGATGCCGCAACTGCGCGAGTGGGCAGGTCGGATCTTCCACGTGCACGGCAAGGACGCCACCATTCACTGGGACGTGGTACGGGCAAACGGCGTGTTTGGCAACAAACAGTTCGCCTTCCATCGCACACCGGGCTTCGGCGACAGCAACTGGACCGACATCATTTCCGACTTGCGCCGTAGCGGGTTCAAGGGGTCGATAGACATCGAAGGCTGGCATGATCCGGTGTATCGGAGTGATCTGGAAATGACCGGACAGGTGCATGCGCTGAACCACCTCAAGCAGTGCCGGGGTGGAAACTTCGTACCGACCCCGAAAAGCTGAAGGCGCATAACGAAGGAAGCAGAACAACCATGACGATGACACACAAAGAACGGACACTGAACACGTTGCATCGCAAACCGGTGGATGCCTTGGCCTATGGCGACGGGTTGTGGGGCGAGACACACAAGAAATACATTGCCCAGGGCAAAATGAAACCGGATGAGGACAGCGTCGATCACTTCGACATGAGTTGGCGTGGCGGCGGATGGCTGAACAGTACGGCCGACCTGGATTTCCACGATCAGATACTGGAGGAGACGGAAGACACCAAGCTGGTCATCAACGGCAATGGCGCGACGCTGCGGTGGTTTAAGGCGAAATCCGGCACGCCGGAACATGTGGACTTCACGGTCAAGGAACGCCCGGCCTGGGAAGACGTGATCAAGCCGAACCTGCTCCAGGTGGACCGGCGGCGCATTCCGTTCGAGAGGTACCGCGATCAGAAGAAGCGGGCCGCCGCGGAAGGGCGGGCGTTCTGCTGGTCCGGCCTGGCGCCCTTCGAACAGATGCATCCTGTCTGCGGTCATGAATACATGCTGATGGGCATGGCGCTCGATCCGGAGTGGGTCCTGGACATGGTGATGACTTTTGCCCGCATGACGATCATGCATCAGGAGGTGCTGTTTGCCGAGGAAGGCACGCCGGATTTCATGTGGTACTACGAGGACATGGGTTTTAAGGACAAGCCGTTCATGTCTCCCGCCATGTATCAGGAGTTGGTCGAGCCCGGTCATAAACTGCTTTTTGATCACGCGCATGCCCGGGGCATGAAGGTGCTCGTGCATTCCTGCGGCTTTGTGGAGCCCTTGGTGCCGGGTCTGATCAGGGCCGGCATGGACTGCCTGCAGGCGATGGAAGTCAAAGCCGGCATGGATGTGCCGCGACTGGCCGCCACGTTCGGCGACCAGATTAGCTTCTGCGGCGGCATCGATATCTGCGTCATCGCCAGCAATGATCGGGCTCGGATCGAGGACGAGCTCAACCGCACAATCATCCCGGTCCTGAAAGCCGGCAGCGGGTACATCGTCCATTCCGACCATTCGATCCCGCCGGAAGTCGAGCACGACACGCTCGCCTGGTTCTTCCAGCGAGCCAGCTCCATTGTCAGCCGCCGCTAGATGGCATCCCTGCCGATCCCTTGACACTTCGCCGAGCGAGGCGTAGAATTTCCCCCATGTCTGTCCTCGTGGAGCGGGATCATATCGGGATTTTCGGCAAGATGAACTCGGGCAAGAGCTCGGTGATGAACTTGCTGACCCAGCAGGAAACCTCGATCGTTGATGCGACACCCGGCACCACCGCCGACACCCAGATCGCCCTGCAGGAGATCCACGGCATTGGGCCGGTAAAACTCTTTGATACTGCGGGATTGGACGAAGCGGGGCGACTCGGCGAGAAGAAGCGCCACAAGACCTTGAACGACTTGAAGGCATGCGACCTGGTCCTGCTGGTCATTGACCCGGCGACCCGGGATATCCGCACCGAACGGGACGTCATTGAGAAGGCGCGCGATTTGGACAAGCAGATTCTGATTGTCTACAATCACTTTGGGCAGACCTCTGCGGCGCCGATCGAGGAAGCGCTGGACCTGCTCCGGTTCTACAAAAAAATTCACATCGAAGCAAACAATGTCAAATACCGCGCCGGGCTCCTTGATTTTATTCTCACGAATTATGTCCCCAAGCAAGACACCACCGAACTGCTCCCTTTTGTACGGAAAGACGAATACTACGTGCTGATCATCCCGATGGATGTCGAGACGCCGCCGGGCCGTTACTTGCGGCCCCAGGCCATGGTCGAGGAGTCGATCACCCGCCACTGGGCCTATCCGGTCTCGTTTCGTCTGGATTTAGGCAAAGCCCGCAGCACGCGCGAACAGGCGGAAGAAGAGAAATCGCGGTTTCAGCGCTTTCTGAATAACTTCCAGAAGCGCCCGAAAGCGATGATTACCGACTCGCAAGCCATGGATATCATGAAAGACTGGTGTCCGCCGGACATCGGATTAACCACTTTTTCGATTGTGATGATCAATTATTTCAGCCGTGGCAGGCTCCACACGTTTGCCGCCGGGGTGAAAGCGCTGGAGACCCTGAAACCCGGGGACAAAGTCCTCATCGTGGAGGCGTGCAATCATTCACGGATTGGCGAAGATATCGGCACGGTGCAAATCCCGAACCAGTTTGCGAAACGCTACCCGGGCGTCATGATCGAACACAACTTTGGCCGCGCGTTTCAGAACAACACACAGTTGGCGCAGTACACATTGATCATCCACTGCGGGGGCTGCATGATCAGCGCCCAGAAGCTCCAGGCCCGTCTGCGCGACCTGGAAACCGTGGGCGTGCCCATCACCAACTATGGCGTCCTGCTCGCGTATCTCCAGGGGCCAGAGACGTTGGAACGCGTGCTCAAGCCATTTACCGCAGACGACAACACCCGTGCGTATGGACGCCATTGAAACAGAGGGGTGTCGGCAATGCGGCAACTGCTGCCGGGCACCGGGGTACGTCCGACTGCGGCCGGGCGAACCCGAGGCCATCGCCGCAGCCCTGACCATAACGGTGGAGCATTTTCACGCACGCTACACGCGCCTGACAGCCGACCGCCGCGGACTGTCTCTGATCGAGCAGGCTGATGGCGCCTGCGTGTTTCTACAAGACGACAACCGATGCCACATCCAAGCGGTCAAACCGGGACAGTGTCAAAACTACCCGTCGCACTGGCGCACGCCGCTCCTGGACTCGAACTGCCCGAGATTCGCCGCTTCTCGTGGCACGACAGACGACGCTCCAGTGTTCAGCGCATTAGCGTCGCATAACTAATCTCTATATCCTTTCTTTATTACCACACTCAGAACTGCCAAATCGGCTGGCGTCACACCGGGAACGCGTCCGGCTTGCCCAAGATTCTCGGGTCGCACCCGGCTCAGCTTCTCCCGGCACTCATACCCGAGCGCGTGGATACGCCAATAGTCAACCCACGGAGGGATTACATCCGCTTCCATGCGCAACGCCCGGTCTGCCTGCCGCCGTTCTTGCTCGATATACCCGCGATACTTGATTTCTAGCTCCACCTGATCGACGACAACCGGCGGATATGCGCCGTTTGCACACGGAAGATCCGAATACCGCTGTCCGGGGCGAGCCAAATGCCGGGAAGCGGCGGCCCCATCGGAGAAATGAATCGTATCGAGCCGCACGCATTCCGCCGCGATCAGCCGAGCATACTGCTCCGTCTCCTCACGGAAAACCGGATCAGCCAGTCCCAGTCGCTGGGCATGGGCGAGCATCCGAAAACGCGCGTTGTCCTGCCGCAACAGCAACCGCCGCTCCGCGCGCGACGTGAACATACGATACGGCTCGTTCGTTCCCTTTGTCACCAGATCGTCTATCATCACGCCGATGTACGACTCCTGGCGGCTGAGCAGCAGCGGATTCTCCTCCCGGACACGCAGCGCCGCATTGACCCCGGCAACAAAACCCTGCGCGGCTGCTTCCTCATAACCGGTCGTGCCGTTGATTTGCCCCGCAAAGAACAAGCCCGCATGCCTTTTGGACTCCAGCGCGTGCGACAGATCGCGCGCGTCGATGGCGTCATACTCGATCGCGTAGGCATAAGCGAGAAACCGGGCCCGCTCCAGACCGGGTATCATCCGAACAAACCGCTCCTGGACCTCGCGCGGAAGGCTGTTGGATATCCCGTTCGGGTAAATCCATGCTGTCTTCCCACGTCCCTCTGGCTCCAGAAACACATGATGGCTCTCTTTATCGCCAAATTTGACAATCTTGTCTTCCAGCGAGGGGCAATACCGAACGCCTGTCCCACGAATGCCCCCTCCATACAGCGCGCTGAGCGCGAGATTATCCTGAATGACCTGATGACAGGAGGCTGTGGTGTGGGTCAGCCAGCAGGAAACCTGCCCGGAACCCGTCAAAACGCTGTCCCGTGGCAGGATCGCGCGAGACGAATGGACACTCGATATCGGCGGCTCTGGCGCCCTGTTCCACGTGGAACATTCGGTGTGTGCTGCCAGCATTCGCGCACCCTGCCATGAAAAGAGGGGTGGCGGCGCATCGCCTGCTTGTTCCTGCGTCTTCCAAAAATCAATAGATGCCGGATCCAGGCGCGGGGGTGTACCGGTTTTCAGGCGAATCCGTTCATATCCGGCATCGCGCAGGCTTTGAGAGAGGGCATGGGCGGCGTCGCGCCCATCTCCTCCGCCCAGCGTCACCTCGCGTCCGATATGGATTGTACCTCCAAGCGCTGTTCCCGTGGTTAACACGACGCACGTTCCCGTGATGCGCCCGTTCGCCGCTGTCTCGACACCAGTCAGCCGACCTGCCGATTCCCTGTCAGAGAAAACGAGCGCGGTGACCTCATCCTCGATCACCTGGAGATTGGGCGTGGATTCGATGACCGCCCGCATGCGCGCCGCGTAGGCGGCTTTGTCGCATTGAACCCGCGTGGCCCGCACGGCTGGACCGCGGCTCGCATTGAGGACACGGAACTGGATGCCGGTGCAGTCCGCAGTGAACCCCATCTCGCCTCCCAGCGCATCCAACTCATAGATCAGATGGGATTTGGCGAGACCGCCGATAGCGGGGTTGCAGGGCATCCGACCCATCGCATCACGGTGGGCGGTGATCAGCAGGGTCCGGCAGCTCATCCGAGCCGCGGCGAGCGCCGCCTCGGATCCGGCATGTCCGCCGCCGATGACAATCACATCCCACCTGTCTCCGCTAATCACCCCGATGCTTTTCATGGCCGGATATGGTAGCGCGTCGTCGGCCGTTCGTCCAGCCCGTATAATTCTGATTTTTGGAGAGTTATGCACAACTCGATCACACGGTCCGCCGGTCTGATTCGCTCCTTATAGAGCGATAGCACGGCGATCAACTATTGTCATAAGTTATTGCTTTATAGTATATTACGAATACATGTGATGATCTGCCTTGCTGCATTCAGGCCTGTTGACGGGATTGATGTCTACTGGTTACTGACTGCTTATCAACAGCCCATCATTGGATTCTAAGTGCTGATTCTCAATCACTTACCGACACAGAAACGCGCGAACACCGTATCCAACAGATCGTCGCTGAAGATTCTTCCGGTAATCCGCCCCAGCGCTTCCGCCGCTTCGCGCAAGGGAGTCGCGGCGAGGACCAATCCTTCCGGGTGATTGAGGAGGCTGATCGCGCGCCGGATGGCGGCATTTGCGGTCGTCAACTCCACGGCGTGCCGCTGGCTGATCGCGACCGCCTCGTGTGTTCCCGCGCTGGCCTCCAGCTTGGCTTGCAGCACCTCGACAACCGATCTCGCCCCGTCGGGGGTGAGTGCCGAACAGCGGGGCATGGCGACGGCAGCGGGCAGGTTGAGGGCGGCGGCCAGCGCCGCATTGTCGGCACAGTCGGGACGGTCGGCCTTGTTGACCGCAACAATCATCCGCTCAACCGGTAGGGCGGCGATCGCTTCCCGATCGGTCTCATTGGGAGGCGTCGTCCCGTCCACGACATAGATGACCCAGTCGGCCGCCTCGGTCAACTGCCGGGCCCGGGCGATTCCTTCGCGTTCCACAGCGCACGCGGCGTCGCGTATGCCGGCGGTGTCGGCCAGCCGCAGCGGAATACCCTTGAGGTTATACCCCTCCTCGATCGTGTCGCGCGTCGTTCCGGGGGATTCGGAAACAATCGCGCGCGCCCGACCCAGCAGCGCATTCAGCAGCGACGACTTGCCGGCATTGACCCGGCCCGCGATCACCGTCAGCGCCCCGTCGCGCAGCACATGTCCTTCGCCCCACGTCGCGAGCAGCCCCTGAGCCTCGGTGACGACCGCGCCGAGTTCGGTTCGCGCGGCATCCAAAAACCGGGGGGGCATCGCCCCTTCCTCGAAGTCAAGCAGCGTCTCGATGTCGGCGCACACGGCGGTCAGACGCGCGTAAAGCGCCTCGACGCGACGCCGCAACCCGCCCGCAGCTTGTTCCCTTGCGGCCCGCGCCGCCCGCCCGGTCTGGGCCTGGATCACATCGAGCACCGCCTCGGCCTGCGTCAGGTCGAGGCGGCCATTGAGAAAAGCCCGCCGGGTGAACTCGCCGGGGCCCGCCGGGTGTGCGCCTGCGTGAAACACGGCTTGCAGGACCTGGCGCGCGACCACCGGGCCGCCATGCCCCTGCAGCTCGACGGTGTCCTCGCCGGTATAGCTGCGGGGCGCCCGGAAGATCAGCACGAGCCCGTCGTCCAGTGCCTCCCCCGCCGCGCCAGTGGCAAATGTGGCGTGAAAGAACGTCCCGGCCGGCCGCTGCGACGGCGGATGTCCCGCGCACCGTGCGACCCGGTCGGCCACGGTGAACGCCTCAGGCCCGGAAATCCGAATGACAGCCACACCCGCCGGTCCCGCTGCCGTCGCCAAAGCCGCAATGGTTTGTGCGGGCATGCCGCCCCCTTTATTCGAAGTAAATCGGCAGGTCGGTCAGCCGCAGCCGCGGCGCGGGAAGGAGCGGCGCCGTGCGGCCCAGCAGATCGCAGGCGCGCACGGCGACGACCGCAGCGGTCACGATCTGCGGACCGCCCTCGTTCCATCCCAGCCACACCGGCCTCCCGGCGGAATCTTCGAACCGCAAAAGCCAGACCAATCCGCCGCCCGCAATCGGCTCCCGCCGCACAAATTGGCCGCCGGCACCCACGCGGAGCATGAACACCCGCCAAGCCTCCTGTTGTGCCGCCTGTTGGGGCAGATCGCCGGAATCAGCCGGCTGCATCAGGACGACCTGCTCGATCAGCCCCGAACAGACGGCCAGTATCGTCCGTCTCATGTATCGCGCGAGCCGAAGTTCGCACGCTTCGGCATCGCCTGTTCGATCCTCCCCGCCGTCGGCGGCCGGCTCCACGATCAGAATCGGCCGTGTCTGCGCGTTCGCCCCGCCCCGGGCCGCGCGACAGAACCGGGCCAGCTGCTTCAGCCACGCCGCATCGCTGACCGCCGCCGATTCCAGCCACGCCGCGCGCGTCCGGCAGACACAGGACTCCCATCCGCCGACACGGGCCAGCGCATGGGTCGTGTGTGACAGAAACCGAGCATTGCCCACCGCACACGCCGGCCCGGAGAAAACAACTCCAGGAAAAACGTCACGCACCTTCTGCAGCGGCTCCAGAAAACGCCGGTACTCCGCTGCCGACCGAAACCCCCACGCCGTCTCATCCGGGGCAAACCCGTACACCGCCCGCCGCACCTGCCAGCCGACCGGCTCCAAGGCACGCATGACAAAGGTCACCCACCGCTCCGGATCCTGGACCGCCCGTCGATCTTGCACCAGCAGAACCGATACGCAATAGCCCTCTTTCAACCATTTCTGGACCGAGGCCAGCGCAGCCGCCCGCTGTTCGTCCGCGTCGTGGCAACACAGACGAACCCAAACATCGCGAATGCCCGGCTCGCCCAAGGCCGCCAACCCCTGCGGCTCGGAAATCGCAGGCACCCCAACCGCCAGCCGATGCGGCAGCGTCACCGGCTCGGCAAACACCGCGTCGTCGCCCCCCCACGATACTCGGAGCCGCACGGGCATCCAGCCGATCGGCGGCGTCACGGAAGACGCGTCCTGGCGTTCGAGGTCCACCGCCTCCTCGCGCGCCGCATCCCAGAGAAATGCCGCAGCGGTGTCCACCGGCGGCGGCGACGGCACCCCGCACAGACGCCGCACCGCGCCGATGGCGCGCCGTTGCGCCCGCAGGCCGCGCATCCCCCACGGCGACGGCGCTTTTCCCGGAACCGCCGCCCGCGCCTCCGCCATCAGCCGGGGCGGCAGATCGAGTGCGGCCCAGTCGCGCAGGCGTGCCCAAGGCCCCGGCGCCGATCCGATCACACACCGCTCCAGCCCGCTAAAGCAAACGCCTTCGCGGGGCGCACGCCGGGTGTCCACCCACACGCTCCACCGGTCGAGATTACCGTGAAACACGCCCGCCTCGTGCAGATCGTGGATCGCCGCGCCAACCGCGCGCACCCACTCGCGGACGCAGCCAAAATCGTTCTGCTCCGCCAGCAGATGCGCGAGCCACTCCTGCAACGGACAGAGGCCGGCGTGCATCTGGAACACCGCCAGCCCCTCCCAGCGCCGCACTCCATCGGGACGAACCAGACACGCAATCGGCCGGGGCGACTGAACGGCGCGCCCCAGCAGCCGCCGGGCCGACTCCACCGCGCGCACAGCCTGGGCGCCCCCACCGCGCGCCGGTGAAACAGACGGAACAAAACCGCCGGTGGCCGGAAACCCCTGAATCAGAAAGTGGTGTCCGCGCGCGCCCGGCTTTCCCGCCGCCTGGAACGTGAACAGACGTCCACGGCGCACCCAATCCGCATCCCGGCCCGCCGCCAGCTCGGCCAACGATCGCCGCATCTCCTCCGTGCGGAAGGGCGCCTCCAAGCATGCGCGATAGGCGCCCACCGGCTCCCATCCCTCTGTGAAATCCATTTGTGTCCTGCGATTCATAAGTTTGCCGTCGCACCTACGCGGGTATCCAGAAGACAGCTTTTCTGCATTCTGAGCAGTTACGGTTTGTCATTATAGCGCATTCCGCCGCCGCCGCATCAGAAAATGATCCGGTGCCGTAGTGCCGTAAGGGGTCCATTATTTGAACTTGTTTTCCGACGATCCGTTTGATACAGTCCGGTTCAATTCGGTTCATCATGCACCAAGTCATTCCTGGAGGGTGATGGCATGTATTCAATTACGATTCATAATCTTGACCCTGATGTCCGTCGTCTGATCCAGAAACAAGCTGCGGAAGAAGGTTTGAGCCTCAATCAGTTGGTGAAGCGCCTGTTGCGGAAGGCTCTTGGACTATCGGGTTTGACCTCCGCTCAACCGCACGGTTTTGCTGAGTTCTCGGGGCTTTGGACGCGGGAAGAGGCCGCTGAATTCAATGCCTCCACCGAACGCCAGGTTGATCCGGAGGGTTGGTCATGAAGCGGGTAATGCTCGATACCAATGCTTATTCGGCTTTATTATCGGGCGACCCTGCCGTGCGTGCCGCGCTTGAATCCGCCACGGAAATCCTGTTGCCGCTTTTTGTTGTGGGTGAACTGGAGGCGGGGTTCTGTGGCGGCTTGCGCTATGCCGAGAATGTCGCCATACTTCAGCGCTTTCTGGACAAGCCTGGTGTTCGTGAAGTTCCGGCCGGTCATGAAACCGCACACCTCTACGGAAAATTGAAGGACGGACTGAAAAGAAAAGGAACACCCATTCCGGAGAACGACATCTGGATCGCCGCATCCGTGATCGAGCATGCCGCCGAGCTGATCACGTATGACCGCCACTTCACCACCCTTCATAACATTCGCATCTGGGATCACCTCGGCCGCAACACGGCGTGATCGCCATCCGGGTTTGGGTGGACACATCCCCTCAAACGTTCTATAGTCATGCCACTCGTTTCTGGCGCGGCTTGTCGCCCTGTGGAAAACGTCACCGACTGGGACTGATTATGCAGAACACCGAACCGAATAAACTGGAAACCATCGCCTCCCTGTGCAAACGCCGGGGATTCATCTTCCAAAGTTCCGAAATTTACGAAGGCATCAGCGGCTTCTGGGACTACGGTCCGCTCGGATGCGAACTGAAGCGCAACATCAAGGAGTCGTGGTGGCGCCAGACCGTCCGCCTGCGCGAGGACGTGGTCGGGCTCGAGGCGACCATCATCATGCACCCGGCGATCTGGAAGGCCTCGGGTCATCTCGACACCTTCTCTGATCCGATGAGCATGTGTCACGACTGCAAGAAACTCCTCCGCTCAGACCAGGCCTGGGACATCTTCACCGACGGCGCCACCGGCGCCGCCATGGCCGAACTCTGCGCCGGCGGCGCGCCCGACGTCGGCCGCGTCGTGGCCTGGATCAAAGGCCGCGGCAAGGGTGTGGCCCCCAATCTCGCCGCCGTCAAGGCCCCCGACGCCTGCATCCCGCGCCTCACCGCCGGCCTCGCCTCGGTCGCCTCGCCCCGCGCGCTCTACACCCTGCTGGCCACGCCCGCCGACGCCGACGCGCCGACGCGCGCCTGCCCCCATTGCGGCGGCTCCCTGACCGAGCCGCGCCCGTTCAACCTGATGTTCAAGACCATCGTCGGCCCCGTCGAGGATCCGGCTAACGTCGCCTACCTCCGCCCCGAAACCGCCCAGGCGATCTTCGCCCAGTTTCCCAACGTCTACGCCACGGCCCGGCAGACGGTTCCCTTCGGCATCGCCCAGATGGGGAAGGCGTTCCGCAACGAGGTGACCCCGCGCAATTACACCTTCCGCTCCCGCGAGTTCGAGCAGATGGAACTGGAATTTTTCATCAAGCCCGACGAGGCCGTCGAGCTGCTCTGCGGCCGGGTCATCACCCTCGCCGACACCCCCGACCTCTCCACGATCTCCGAGGCGTGGGGCTGGGAGGTCTGGCACAAATATTGGGTCGAGCAGCGCAAGGCGTGGATCATCGCGGCGGGGCTCCCCGCCGACTCGTTCGTCGAATATTGGCAGAAGCCCGACGAGCTGGCCCACTACGCCCGGGCCTGCGTCGATATCGAATACGCCTTCCCGTTCGGCACGCAGGAGTTGGAGGGGATAGCGGCCCGCTCCGACTTCGACCTCACGCAGCACCAGAAGCACAGCGGCAAGTCGATGGAGGTCTTCGACGAAGCCCTCAAGCTCGCGGCGAACAAACTCGACGCCGCCGCCAAGTCCGCCTTCACCGAAAAGGTCGTCGCCGACTGGACGGCCCGCGGCAAGAGCGCCGACGACGCCCGCGCCTTCGTCGCCCGGCTCTTCGAGGGCAAATATATCCCCCACGTGATCGAGCCTTCGTCGGGCGTCGACCGCATGGCCCTCGCCCTGCTGTGCAACGCCTACGCCGAAGAAACGGTGACGGATGAAAAGGGTAAGTCCGAGGTGCGCATCGTCCTGCGCTTCGCGCCGAACATCGCCCCGATCAAAGTCGCCGTCTTCCCGCTGGTGAAGAACAAGCCCGAGCTTTATGGCAAGGCTCGGGAGATCTTCGGCGGGCTCCAGCGGCGCTGGAATTGCTTCTGGGACGAATCGGGGGCGATCGGCCGCCGCTACCGCCGCATGGACGAGGCCGGGACGCCCTTCTGCGTCACCGTCGACTTCCAAACTCTGGAAGACGGCACCGTCACCCTCCGCGACCGCGACACGATGAAGCAGGAACGACTCACCGTCGCCGCGCTCAGGGAACGGCTGGACGCGATTTTGGACTGAAACACACGCATGCCGATTAACTCAGACAAACCTCATCGGACGAAATCAAAAAATAAAGCGGACGGCTTGCAAGAAGATAAAAGTGCTTACACGGTTGGAATGAGAGCGCCGCGCGAAGAAGAGCGCTTGATCGCCCAGGAGCATGCGGATTCCCTGAAAAGCGCCGAGGACCGTAACAAACAGGGTCAGTACTCGACGCCCTACCCGCTTGCATTGCAAATGGTCGCACAAGCGTTAAGCTATCTGCCAGGCCATTCACCGCTGACCTTTCTTGAACCGTCCGTCGGCACGGGCGTGTTTTTCAGCGCCCTGATCCGGATCGCGGATAGAAGCCGTATTTTATCCGCTGTCGGTTGCGAGATCGACGACGCTTACGGCCATTTTGCGAACACGCTATGGGCGGTTGATGGCCTGAACTATGTCAACGATGACTTTATTGCCTTTGCTGAGGATGAACGTAATCATGGAAGGTTCAATTTTTTGTGCACGAATCCACCATACGTTCGCCACCACCATCTTCGTCCCGATTACAAGATCAGGCTTCAGTCTTTGATTGCTTCGCGCCTTCATGTGCAGCCGAGCGGGCTTTCGGGATTATACGTGTATTTTGTGCTTATGGCTGACGCGCTTCTGGCTGAAGGCGCCGTGGCGTCATGGCTGTTGCCTGCTGAATTTCTTTACGTCAATTACGGAAAAGTGCTCAGGGACTACTTGACGACCCGGGTCACGCTCCTGTCTATTCACCACTTCAATCCGGACGAGGTTCAATTTGACGACGCGCTTGTATCATCCTGCATTGTGACCTATCGCAAACCCCCCCATCTGGCGACGCCACGTGCGAAATGACATACGGCGGCAGTTATCGGAACGCCCGAGAGAAGAAATCCCTGATGTTTGACCACCTGCAAAGCCTCAACAAGTGGACCATGCCCCATTTTGCTCCCATCGTATCCCGTTCACCTGACATTCGGATCAAAGACATGCTGTCTGTTCGCAGAGGCATCGCAACAGGGGCAAACGATTATTTTCTGATCGATCAGGCGACGATTGACAGGTATGAGATACCGGTCCTGTATCTCAAACCCATCCTGCCGAGTCCGCGCTTCGTGCACGATGTGGTGATCGAGGCCAATTCCGATGGAACTCCAGTTATACGCGATCTCAAATACCTGCTGGACTGTACCGCGTCGCCCGACGAAGTTCGCCGCAATCACCCAGGCCTCTGGGCCTATCTGGAGGAAGGCGTGGCCAAGGGAATTGCCGGACGCGCACTCTGCGCATCGCGCGAAATCTGGTATTTTCAGGAGAAACGCTCTCCGGCCTTGTTTATCGCCTCGTATATGGGCCGGTCCAGCGAGAGCCGTGCGTGCCCGATCAGGTTTTTTGTCAATTTCTCAACCGCGCTTGTTACAAACGTGTTTCTCAATCTGTATCCGACACCGGAATTGAATCGTGCATTGGGAGGAGACCGGGAACGCGTGTTGGATTTTCTGAACATGCTGACATCCATCCCCGGCCCTTGCGTCATGCAGGCCGGGCGGGCCTACGGTGGCGGGTTGCACAAGATTGAGCCCAAGGAGATGCTGGAAATACAGATGCCTTCGGTTCCGGCCTGGATGGAAGGGGTGTTCACGCGACAGTTGACGCTGCTCTGAAAATCGCTTGCCTTGGGCAGCAGAATCGCGTTATGATCCACGGTAAGGGCGGGAGGCAAGTCGCCGCCGCAACTCAAACAGGAGGCGTGGAATGAACACAATCACATGCAAACAGATTCTGTGTCCGGTGGATTTCTCGGACTGCTCAGACTATGCCATGCGCTACGCGGCCCTGCTGACGCAGAAACTTGAGGCGCACCTGACGCTGCTGCACGTGGTGGCGCCCATTCTGGTGCCCCTGCCGGGCGACGCGCTGATGCCGCCGATGCGGCAGGCCGACCTGGCTGATATTGCCGATGCCTGCCGCGAGCGCCTGACCCGGACGGCCGGGGATCTGGCCGAGAAAGGGGTCACTCGGGTCTCCTGCCTGGTCACAAACGGCGTGCCGTACCTCGAAATCATCCGCGCGGCCGAGGAACTGCACGCGGACATGATCGTCATGGGCACCCACGGCCGCAGCGGACTGGTCCACCTGATGATCGGGAGCGTCGCCGAACGGGTGGTGCGCAAGGCGCCCTGCGCGGTTCTGACGGTCAAGCACCAGTAGCCTTCCGCTTTGAAACGCGGGCGCCTACTCCTCCCAGCCTTCCGGACGCTGCGGCGGGGTCGGCGCACCTTTCGAAATACCTCCGGGGCCTGCGCCGCGCGTGCCCGCCGCGCGGCGTGCGTTGGCGATCCGTTCACGGATCCTCTCGGGATACTTCTGCAGGATCTCATTGGCCCCACGGATCTGTTCGACGCTCAGCGTGTCGCGAATCGCCAGCATTTTCTCCGTCTGGATCTTAGCCTGTTCGGTGCGCAAGCTGCCGATTTTTTCCACCAGATCCATCAACGCATTCGTCGGCGCCTGTTTGTCGGCCATGACTTTTGCCGCCAGCGCCATCTGCTCCACGGCGGCGCCCCAGAGCGCTTTGTCAACCACGGACTGCCGCTCCCTCAGCGCGCTCATTCTTATTTTCAGCCCCTCTTTCTGCTCGTCCGTCACGTTGAGCTCCCGCGCGGTTTCGGGATGGGAGAGCACCTGCAGCACGCGCAACGTGCGGTCCACCTCCTCCCCGGTCCGCGAAGGCCGCGCCACGCCCGCCGCAGCCGAAACATCCGGACGGCCATCGGGAAGCGCCCGATCCTGCGCACACGAGACACACGCGGCAACTGCCGCCACGCAAAAAAGCCACGCCCGCCCGCAGTTCTTCATCGTCATACCTCCCCCTTGTGATCGTTCGTGTTCCATCACGGCCGCAGCCGCGTCAGGCCCGATGAGTCGTTACCACCCTTAACGCACAGACCGCAAGCATTATTGTCCGATCCGCCCGCAATCCTCCGTGAGAAACCGATTGTACTCATCCAAAATTAACATCCGCTGTTCATATCTTTTTAATCCTTTTACAATACCTCCTCTTCTGCCCCTTATTTATACGCTCAATTCGTTTAAATATAGAGACTTATGACATTATAACCGCTTGTTCATATCGTGTTGGCAACCTGTTGATGCTTTGAACACTTTTTCTTCTTGCCCGGATGCGGGGATTGGTGTCTCATGGTGCCTTCATGCGGCATCTTTTTTTCAAGGCTTACTCTTATGAACGCGACAACGATTTGGACCAAAGCATGCGATCAGATCATGCAAATCATCAATAAAAGCCAGTATGAGGCCTGGTTTGCCACGTTGCGGCCGCTCGGGCTGGAGCGGGACACGCTCCTGCTGGGCGTCGACAATGATTTCAAACAGACATGGATCGAGGAGAATTACCGCGACGTGATCGCGTCGGCGTTGCAGGTCGCGTCGGGCGGCGACTCCGTGCCGTTCCGCTTCGTGGTGAGCATGGAGGATGCGGGCGGTGTTGACGCCGCAGAACTGCTGCCCACATCGGCGCCGCTGAAGTCCCCTGCGACGGCGAAGCGACGGCCGCGCATGCAGCCGACGTTGGCGGCCAATCTCAATCCCCATTTCACCTTCGAGGAATATGTAATCGGGCCGTCGAACAGTTTCGCCCACGCCGCCGCGACGGCCGTCGCGCAGGCTCCGGGGCGCACCTACAACCCCCTGTTCATCTATGGTCAGACCGGGCTTGGCAAGACCCATCTGATCATGGCGATTGGTCATCGCGCGGTGCAAAACGATCCCGAGACGCGCGTGGCCTACGTCACATCGGAGGCGTTGTTGAATGAGTACATAGACGCGATCCAGAAAAACGCGGTCACCGAATTTCGCAACCGCTACCGCAAAGTCGACATTCTGCTGGTCGACGACATCCAGTTCCTCGTCGGCAAGCAGCGTCTCCAGGAGGAGTTTTTCCACTGTTTCAACGACCTCCACATGAAAGGCAAGCAGATCGTGATGACCAGCGACCGACCGGCGCGGGAAATCGACGGCCTGGAGCAGCGGCTGGTCTCCCGGTTCGAATCGGGGCTCGTCACCGAGTTGGAATGTCCCGACTTCGAAACCCGCATGGCCATCCTGCGCTACAAGCAAAGCGCCTCCAAGGTGGTTCTTTCCGACGCCTGCATGACGTTCATCGCCCAGCACGTCACATCGAATGTGCGCACCCTCGAAGGGGCGCTGTTGCGCGCGATCACCTTCACCACGCTCAATCCCCACCCGCTGACTCCAGACAACCTGCAAAACCTTCTGAAGGACGTTTTGACTCAGGAGACTCAGGAAGATATCTCGTTTGATGAAATCCAGCGCATCGTCGCCGAACACTTCGATCTGCGCCTGACCGACATGTCCAGCAAGCGCCGCCCACGCTCCGTCGCGATGCCCCGGCAGGTGGCCATGGTGCTGTGCCGAAAACTGACCCGCTCCTCGCTTCCTGAAATTGCGAAGGCGTTTGGCAAAACGCATGCCACGGTCATTCACGCCTGTAAATTGATCAAGGTCATCATCGAGACCGATCCTGACCTGGCCAAACAGATTTATGCGGTGGTCCGCAAGCTCGGCCGCGACCCCAAGGATATCGATTTTTGAACCGTTTTATCGCTGTTTGCAACCCGTTGACAACATGAGTAAAAACCGTCAGTTCCCTGTCAACAGATCCGGATCTATGAACACTTACCCACGCGTTTCAACTTCCATGAACACCCGTTTTCAGCTTATAAACAGATCATTAGGTGTTTGTTTTTTATTGCAACCTTTTATAAATAAACCATTTACGATCTTATCAACCGCTTTATTCAGGCTTATTAGTAAGGATGTTGCATTTAAGTAATGACTTGTTATACTATTCTCTCAACCGCGCAACCGCGCAACCGCGCATGGAGTACGCAGGAGGATCACGGATGAAGTTCTCAATCGCCCGCTCGAAGTTTTTGGAAAGTCTGCAAACCGTTCAGAACGTGGTTTCGGGTAAAAACACGTTGCAGATTCTTGCCAATGCGCTGATCAAGGCCGAGGACGGAAAACTGTGGATCACGACCACCGACTTGGATATGTCGGTCCGCAGTTTGATTGAGGCCGAGGTAACAGTCGATGGATGCACGACGTTGCCGATTCGCCGGTTGGCAAGTATTGTGCGTGAGTTGTCCGAAGGGCGCATTTCGTTCGACGTGGATGACAAGGACGTGGCGGCCATTGAGTGCGGCGCGTCGTCCTTTCGCATCAACGGTTTGCCGATGAGCGACTTTCCACCCATTCCCGGGTCGGACGGACGGATGTGTTACCGCATCGATCAGGGGGCGTTTCGTGAAATGCTCCGGAAAACGTCGTATGCCGCCTCGCTCGATGAAACCCGCCGCGTGCTCAACGGGGTGTTGCTGGCCTTCAAGGATGGAAAACTGACGATGGTCGCCACGGATGGCCGCCGCTTGGCGTTGGTCGAGCACGAAGTTGAATTTCCACCCGAAAACGATGTGGAACTGATCCTGCCGACCAAGGCCGTGACGGAATTGGTCCACATTTTGGGCAACGACGGAGACCTCCGCATTTTTGTCCAAAAAAATCAGGTGATTTTTGAGTTTGGCAACACGATGATGAGCAGCAAGCTCGTGGACGGCGTTTATCCGAATTACCGTCAGGTCATTCCGTCGGGTTGCGACGAGCGTGTGGCGCTGGAGCGAGAGGCGCTGTTGACCGCCTTGCGGCGAGTCTCGATCATCGCATCCGACAAATCCAATGCCACCAAGCTGACGTTCGCCGCGAATCAGCTGGAAATTCTGAGCACCAGCCCAGACATCGGCGAAGCGCGCGAACTGCTGCCAATCAAATTTTCAGGCAAGCCTATCAGCGTCATCTTCAACCCGGAGTATATCATGGATCCGCTGAAGAGCCTCGATTGCGACGAGGTTTTCATCGAGATGAACGACGGCAACAGCCCGGCCATTCTGAAGTGTGACATCCCGTTCTTGTACGTGCTGATGCCGCTGCGGATCAGTTAAGTGTGATTTAGGCTTGCCAGTGGCGCACGGTCTGGTGTAAGATACCCGTCCGTTTGATGAGAAAAAGGGTTGTTTATGAAGAAGGAAATCCATCCGAATTACGCTGAAGCGACGATCACCTGCGCCTGCGGCCACGTGACCAAAACGCGCTCGACCGTCACGGAGATGAGCGTCAACACCTGCTCGGCCTGCCATCCGTTCTTCACCGGCCAGCATACGATGATCGACACGGAAGGCCGTGTCGATCAGTTCCGCAAGCGTTACGCGGCCAAGAAGTAGCCGGGAAGCGCCAGGTGCCGGGTCGGATAGGCCGCTGGGCGGCCGGGTCCGGCCCGTGTCGTTTGCGGGTCCCGGTGTCCGTGTTCAGAAATAGGGGCTGCTTCCGCCTGTGTGTTTTCCCGTTGCACCCGCGCGCTCCCCACGAGGTCGAGCCATGATCGAACGCGTGCATGTGGCGAAGCGGCTGGAACGCCTCGCCTTTGTTGAACAGTCCCTCTCCGATCCCGACGTGTTGAAAAACCGCAAGCTGCTCCGGGAGCGTGTGCGCGAGCACGCAACATTGAAGCGGCTGGAGGCGGCTTTCCGGGCCTACGAGGCCTGCCGGCGCGAATGCGCCAGCAACCGCGAGATTGAGGCTGACGCGACGACCGACACCGAGATGCGCGCGCTGGCCCGCGCCGAGCGGGAGCATCTGGAGCCCCAGCTCCCGGATCTCGAGCGCCAGATGATGCTGGCCATGCTGCCGCCCGACCCGACGGACATCCGCAACGCGCTGTTCGAAGTCCGCGCCGGAACGGGCGGCCAAGAGGCGGCGATCTTCGCGGGAGACCTGTTCCGCATGTACAGCCGCTACGCCGAGAGCCGGGGCTGGAACGTGGTGGTCATGGACGCCAGTCCGAGCGAAATGGGCGGGTACAAAGACATCCTGTTCATGGTCACCGGAGAGGGCGCCTATGGCATTTTCCGGCACGAGAGCGGCGGGCACCGCGTCCAGCGGGTGCCGGTGACCGAGGCTCAGGGCCGGATTCACACCTCGGCCGCCACGGTGGCGGTCTTTCCCGAGGTCGACGAGGAGGATGACATCGAGATACCGGCGGACGAGCTGCGCATCGACATCTTCTGCGCCGGCGGGCATGGCGGCCAGGGGGTCAACACCACCTACTCCGCGATCCGGATCACGCACCTGCCCACCGGCCTGGTCGCGCAGTGCCAGGACGAGCGTTCGCAACACCGGAACAAAGACAAGGCCATGCAGGTGCTGAAGTCCCGCCTGCTGGACCAGCGCCGCCAGGCTGAGGAAGCCAAACAGGGGCAGACCCGGCGCGACATGATCGGCTCCGGTGATCGTAGCCAGCGGATCCGCACCTACAACTTTCCCCAAAACCGCATGACCGACCATCGGGTGGGGCTCACGCTCTACAGCCTCGACCGGCTGATGGAGGGCGGGCTTGGGGAACTCCTCGACACGCTGCACAAACACGCCCAAAGTCTCCGTCTGGAAGCGGAGCTGCAGCCGTCCGTATCCACCCTCTAATCCGATTGACGGGAATGATCGCGTGATAGCCACTTCAAATTTGACCAAACGATTCGGCGCCGACATCTTGTTCGAGGCTGTCAGCGTTAAATTCACCCCGGGCAACTGTTATGGCTTGATCGGCGCGAATGGATCGGGCAAATCGACGTTCATCAAGATATTGGCTGGCCTGATGCCCTCCAGCCAGGGCGAGGTGACCATCGGGAAGGGCTGCACGCTGGGGTACCTGCGTCAGGATCATGCCGAATTTGACGAGGTGGCGATTCTCGATACGGTTCTCATGGGCAATGCCAGGCTCTGGGCGCTTCATCGCGAACGGGAGATGCTCTATTCCAAGGACGATCTCACCGAGGCCGAGCAAATTCGGAGTGGTCATGTCGAGGATGAGTTTGGCCAGGCGGGCGGGTACACGATGGAAGCCGATGCCGCCAAGCTACTGGACGGCCTCGGCTTCACCGAAGATGTCTTTGCGCGGGAGATGAAAACCCTGCAGGGCGGTTTCAAGCTCCGGGTGTTGCTGGCTCAGGTGCTCTTCGCCCATCCCGACGTCCTGCTGCTGGATGAGCCGACCAACCATCTGGATCTGGAGTCCATCGAGTGGCTGGTGGAGCTGTTGAAACGGTACGAGGGGACGGTCATCGTCATCTCCCATGACCGCTTCTTCCTGAATCAGGTGTGCACCCATATCGCCGATCTGGACTATCACGAAATCCGCATGTTCACTGGAAATTACGATGATTTCACCATCGCGAGCCTGGAAGCGCGCGAACTGCGGGAGAAATCCAACAAGAAGCTGGAGAAACAGATTCACGATCTCAAGACCTTCATCAGCCGGTTCAGCGCCAATGCCTCCAAGGCGAGACAGGCGACCTCCCGCCAGAAATTGCTGGGCAAGATTGAACTGGAGTCCGTGAAGCCCAGCTCGCGGGTGTCCCCCTATATTCGCTTCAATCCCCGGCAACGGCTGGGCGACAAGGTGATCCGTGTGGATCGCATTTCCAAGGGCTATGATCGCACGCTGTTCAAGGACTTCTCCTGCGAGATTCTGCCCAAGGAAAAGATCGCGATTATTGGGAAGAATGGCGTGGGCAAGACCACGCTTCTGAAAATCCTGTGCGGACTCCTCCCGCCCGATTCCGGCTCCGTGGTTCTGGGCAACACCATTCAATTCAGTGTCTTCCCGCAAGACCCCGGCGAGGTGCTCGATCCCGACATGCAGGCTTTGGACTGGCTCAAGCAATATGCGGATGAAACAACCAGTTCCGAGAGCGAGCTCCGGTCTTTCATGGGGCGCATGCTCTTCAGCCGGGACGATGTCTTCAAGCGCATCGGGGTACTCAGCGGCGGCGAGAAGGCGCGGCTCATTCTGGCTCGGAACATGTTGGAAGGCGGCAACGTGATGATTCTGGATGAGCCGACCAATCATCTGGATCTGGAGTCCATCGAGGCGCTGAATTTTGCGTTGTCCGAAACCGGATGCACGATCCTCTTTGTGTCCCATGATCACCGCCTGATCGGGTCGCTCGCGACGCGGATATTCGAGATCAAAGAGGAGCAGGTGTTGATTCGATCAGGCGAATACTAGGGCCTGTTTTCGGGGCGGGCGGAGAAGGAGACGTCATGAACGTGATCGAGATGGTCCGGGGCGTGCTGGTCAATCTGCTGTTTCTGCTGGGCTTCGTGACGCTCTGCGCCCTGCTGCGCGAGGGGTTCGAACGCCGCCGGCACGCCGTCTCCGCGTGGGGGAGCGGGTTGCTCTTCGGCACCATGGCGGTGGTGACGATGCTCGTGCCGTCCATCACGACCCCGGATCTGATCTTCGATACGCGGGCCGCCGTCATCGGCACCGCCGGCCTGATCGGCGGTCCGGTGACGGCGCTGATCAGCCTCCCCCTGCCCATCCTCTACCGGATCGGCATCGGCGGGTTCGGCGTGATCCCGGGCATCTGTGAGCTGGTGCTGCCGGGGCTTTTCGGCGCCGCCTGGCACATCGCCTTCGCACGGCGCCGCGCGGAGCTCACCCTGCCGCGCATCCTGGTCGCCAGCGCCGGGGTCGGCGCAATCCCCCATTTTCTGATCGTCGCGACCATCCTCACGTTTGCGCCGGAATACGCCGCGAACGTCGAGACCGGCAATCTGCTCATCATCATCGTCGGGACGGTCGTGGCGATGGCGCTGCTGAGCACGTTGATCGTGCTGGAGAGAAATCACGCGCACGCCATGTCTAACCTCGCCGATTCGGAGCGGCGCATGCTGCACTCCCAGAAGATGGCCGCCATCGGGCAGTTTGCCCGCCGGGTGGCGCACGATGTCATGAACACGCTGACCGTGGTGAACGGGAATGCGGAATTTGCGAAACGGATGGCTCCGGAACACGCCACCGTGCAGGCGCTCATGGACGAGATTATCGCGGAGACCGGACGCCTGTCGCACCGAAGCGGCGACCTGCTGGCCTTTGCCCAACCGGAGTCGGGCCGCGCCTTGCATCTGGACATCGGTCGGCTGGTCGATGGCCTCCGGCCGATGCTCGGGAACGCGCTCGGACCCGAGGTGGAGATCGTGGTCGAGGTCGAGCCCGACGCGGGGCGGGTGAAGGTCGATCCGGCCCGGATCGAGCAGGCGCTCATACATCTGGCGGTCAACGGGGCGGAGGCCATGGCGATGCGCGGACGGCTCACCCTCCGCGCGGCGCACGCCGATCTGACCGCGCAGGCGCGCCAGCGGTTGGAGGCGGGCACCCTCCCGCGGGATCGCCACACGGGCGATTTTGCCCTGATCACCGTGACCGATACCGGCAGAGGCATGACGCCCGACCAGATATCGCACATCTTCGAACCGTTTTACACGACCAAGCAAGACCGGGCCAACGCCGGCCTCGGCCTCTCGTCGGTGTACAACATCATCGCGCTGCACAACGGCTACATCGACATCCAGTCTCAATCCGGCCACGGGACGACGGTTTTGATCTATCTGCCCGTCTATGATACGATCAACCCCGCTGAAACCGACGCTGCGTGACCGGCTAGGTTAAAACCGACGCTGCGTGACCGCTGGCGGTTGCCGCCAGCGGCGGTGGAACCAGAGGTATTGCTCGGGATAGGCCCGGATGTAGGCGGCGAAGTGGCCGTTGATGGTGTCCAAGATGGTCGCGGTGTCGCGCTCGCGGTCTCCCGTCAGCTCGAACGTCAGCGGTTCGGAGAGGACCCCATGGTAGCGGAGCGGTCCCGTGCGAACGAAGGCCCCGACGACCATCGGATGGCGGGTGGCCAGGTACAGGCGCGCCGGCGATGTGTGGATGCTCGCGGGGCGCCCCAGAAAGTCGCGCCAGATGCCATGGCGGCCCGCGTGCTGATCTGCGAGCAAGGCCAGAATCCGGCCCTCCTTCCACCGTTTGACCAGCGTCGATGAGAACCCTCTTTTGTTGGAATGAATCTCGACATTCGTGCGCATATGGCTCTCGATGAAGCGTTGCGCCAAGGGGTTTCGCATGGGGCTGGCCAACGCCATCGTTGGTTTGAAAGCGGTGAGGAGGTGTACGCCGACTTCCCAGCAGCCCAGATGGGGCGTGAGCACCAGGACGGGTTGCCCCGGCTGTTCGATCAGGGCGCGCGTGGCTTCCGGAAAATCGGTGGTCACATGCCCCTTCAGGTGTTCGGGCGTGAGAAACTCGGACACCTTGAGGCTCTCCAGAAGATGCCCCACAAAATGCGCCAGTGAGGCCCGCGCAATGCGCTCGGCGCCCGCAGAATCCCCGGCGATGCCCGCCTTCAGGACGTTTTCTATCGCGATCCGCCGGCGGGTACGAGCCCAGGGGAATGCGAAATGGCCCACTGCCGCACCCAGCGGATAGGCGCGCCTCGCCGGCAGCAGTCGGAAAAGGGCCCAGAATAGGCGGATGCCGAGATAAAGCGGGTAATCAACAATCGAACTCATGGCGGGGTGTCCGGCTCGCGATTCTTTTGCTGCGGTGCCAGAAAGTCGTCAAAAGGGAAGTCTGGCTGCACGAGCGTGTCCAGCGGTGGAAGCGTGGAGCCTTTGGCGGCGATCATCAATAAGCGTTCGTAGAACTGGTCGCGCTGCGCGGTGTCGCCCGCGTCGGCGGCCTTGCGCAAGGCGTGGAGCAGGTGAAATCCGTAGAGACGGCGGGTGGTGGACGAAGGAAAATCCACATATTGTTGCTCCAGTAAATGCAGGAGGGCGGGCAAGACGGCGGGGTTTGGCGCGGCGAGGCCCGAGAGGGTTGGGTCCCGGCCGTACAGCGCCATCAGGGCGTGGCAGGCGAGGCGGCGGCATTTGAACCGCTCCGTCGGATCGACGGCATGGGTCATGCCGGACCACGCCCAGTAGAGGGCATGACTCTCGGGCGTGCGCCAGTCCAGCGGTCCCGTTTGCGCCTCGATCACGGCGACGCGGGAGGCGTCCAGCTTAAAGACGGCGGATGCCGCGTCGCGCGCAGATCCGGCGGATGGAAAAGCGCCCGCCGGCCCGAACACCGGCGCGGTCTCGGTCGCGAGGAATTGGCGGTAGGCAGGCGCCGCCTCGTCCAGGGTGCCGCCAATCTTGTGCAGGTAGAGCCAGGCCAGCTCGCGGCAGAGCTGAGCGTCGCCGGGATTCCACGCGAGTGCGTCGTCCCGTAGCAGCCGGAGCCCGTGCCAGACCCAGCGCACGCGATCCTCCGGGCGCAGCATCATGGCGCTGATATTGTAGGAGAGGTTCCATGCGTTGTACACCCAGGCGTCCGCCGCGTAGGGGTCGAGGCTGGTGATCCAGCTCGACAGTTGGACCAGTTCGAAATAGCGCCCTTCCCATTGGAGACGGTCGGCGCGGAGCCAGAGCGCCTCTGCGGCAAGACCGCGGAAGGCGCCCAGGCCGACGACGACGAAGGCGAGCGCGGGCGGCGGATCGGATGGACGGGGGGCAATGCCCGCGCCGCCCGTCCGGCGCCGATCGGCCAGCGCGCGGTTCTGGACCGAGGCGAACGCGAGTAGCGCCGCGAGGCTCACAACCGCCGACGCGGAGCCGGCGAGCCGGCGAACGGAACGGATGATGTCGGACGTCTCCATCGGCGTCATGCTCCGTTCTCGCGGCGTTTAAGGACACGGGCGGAACCCCACGCCAGCAGAGCGGGGAGGGCGAGAAAGCCGATCCACAACGGCTGCCCAAGACTGCGCAGCGGGATCGCCTCGCGCCGGGTGAGTTGCGTGATTGGCGCGGCGGACACCAACGGCCGCGTGACCGAACCGGCGCAGCGGACGATCTGAAGCCCGAAGCGCTCGCCCAGCCCCCTCGCCTCGGCGAGGTCCGTCGCGTCGGCCGTGGCGCGGGAGCCAAGAAGCGCGAGCAGAATCAGCACGACGGCGGCGAAGGAGGCCACGGGGAAAGAGAAGCAGCAGCCGAGGGCAAGGCCGCAGGCGGTCAGCGCCGACAGCACGGCCAGCAGGATGAGGGCGGCATACACGAGATTCCGCCCGAATGATCCGTCCGGCAGCAGCAGGGCCAGATTGCGTCCCGGATGCAGGAGCAGTGGCGTGCGGGCGCCCGGATCCAATTGGAAGGCGACTTCGATCAGCCCGCCAGAGGCGGATGTGAACGGAGGCAACGCCCGCACCAGGGGTTCACCCGCCATGAGCGTCTCATGAATCGTAAAGGCGGCTTCCGAGTGAGAGGGCTGAACGGCTTGCGCGCACAGCGTCATGGCGGATTCCTCACGCAGGCCATACTGCGTTTCGAACACCGCGCGCACCGTCGGCGCGATCCCGTCGGCGCAGGGGGGCAGGCGGAAGCGCCACGTCTGCGTCTCGCCGGGCTGGATCAGGGTGTAGCGGTTGCGGACCTCCTGGATGAGCTCGGCGCGCAGCGTGGTCACAGGACGATTCGCGGGCAGCCGCCCTTCCGCGCGGAGGGTTCGCAACGCCTGATCGGCCTCCTGGGCCGGGTCGGGCAGGATGCACGGCACCACACGGTCGCACCGCTGCCAGTCGCCGGGCAGCTCGGGCGCGCGGAGGAGGATCTGAAGCAGCAACCCCACCACGACGGCGCCGAGCAGCACGACGTTGAGCGCCATAATCCCGAGCCATTTGCCAAACCAGAGTTCGAAGGGCCTGACGGGCTTGACCACGGTCAGGGTAGCTGTGCCGGCGCTGCGTTCGGCGGCGACCGCTGCGCAACCGGCCCAGAGCGACGTCGCCGCGAGCAGGAAGAGGCAGACGCCCAGCGTGTGCCCGACCAGCAGCGTGAACAGGCCCTGGGCAGTGCCGTCGCCGCGCATCCAGCCCGGCAGCCCCGCAAGCGCCAGCAGCAGGAGGGCGGCGAGGGTCAGCACCATGCGCGAGCGGATCGCCGCGCGGACAGCCAGCAGGGCGATGGCGGAAACGCGCGGGATCATGCAGACTCCCGTTTGGCCGATTCCGTCGCAGCTCCGCCGATGCCGGTTTTATGCAGGAACGGGGCCGGTCTAAAATGGGTCAGCGCGGAGGCTTTCCCAGAAGCCCGCGCAACCACGTCGAGAAAATAGGTTTCGAGCGAAACCGTGGGGTGGTCGGTGGCGACAACACGGTTCAGGCGCGCCGCAAGCTCGGCGCGCAGGGGTTCGGCCTCAGCGTCTGAGAGGTTGGCGATCAGAAAGCGGGTGGTGTCGGCGCGGACGAGGAGGTCGTCCACGGCCCCCTCAGCCTGGACAAGCCCCCGGTGCATGATGGCCACGCGGTCACAGACATGCTCGACGTCGGCGAGCAGATGCGAGGTCATCAACACGGTCATGCCGTCGTTGGCGAGCGCGCGGACCAGATCTTTCACTTCGCGGCAGGCAACGGGATCGAGCCCGGAGGTGGGCTCATCGAGAATCAGCAAGTCCGGCGCGTTGATCAACGCCTGGGCAATGCCGACGCGACGCGCCATTCCCTTGGAAAACCCGTCGATCGGGCGGTCGGCGACCTCGGTGAGATCGGCCATTTCCAGAAGCGCCTCGCCCCGCTCGCGGCACGTGCGGCGATCAAGGCCAAAAAGGGCGCCATAGTAGTGGAGGGTTTCCCGCGGGGTCAGGAAGCGGTGAAGATGGGTGTTCTCGGGAAGATACCCGATGCGATGCTTGATGACAATGTCGGCGGGTGGACGGCCGAGGACGCTGACCGTTCCCGCCGTCGGGTGGAGGAGTCCCAGCAGCATCTTGATGGTCGTGCTTTTGCCCGATCCGTTCGGCCCCAGCAGACCGAACACCTCGCCGGGCTGGATCGTCAGGTTTAGCGAGTCAACCGCGCAAACGGTGGGCCGCCGCCAGAAGTCGCGGAAAATTTTGCGCAAGCCGGTTGTTTCGATCACAGGGGTCATGGAACCTCCAGGCACACGTGTCAGCCAATGTCGCGGGCGCGGAACAGGCCGACGCCCACACGGAGCGCCAGGGCGGAGCCGGCTGCGGCGAGCCCCGCGGCGCGGATGAGGTAAGACCCGGGCGCGGTGCCGCCGCGCGCGAGGGCGTCGGCCAGCCAGTAGTGTTGGATATTGGGGAAGAGGCCGGCCAGCACGCCGCGCAGGGAGGCGGCGGGCGCGCCCGCCGACCACGTGTCGGCGGCCAGCCCGGCGCCGAGGATCGCCGCGCCGACCAGCAGCACGGTGCCGGTCGGAAGCCGGACCGCCAGCGCGGCGCTCCAGGCCGCGAGCACCGCCAGCGCAAAGAACAGCGGCAGGGCAACGGGAATGATGCGGAGGTTCAAACGGAGCGCGTAGGGACCCCAGGCGCCAGCGTGGCTCCAGAAGCCCGAGGCCAGCAGCGTGAGCAGCAGGGCAGCCGGGATGAGCAGGAAGGCCGCAACCCCGAAACGGGCGCGGCGGCGGTTCTGGAGCAGCCCCGCAACCGCCAGCGCCGCCAGCGGCGCCAGGACGGCCCACTGCCGCAGGCGGACATCGGGCAGCCGATCCCAGGACTCGCCGACCACAACCGTGCGATCAGCGGCCGCCTCGGCGGCAAGCGTGGCGGCCGTTACCGCGACCCAGAACACTCCGCAAACCAGGAGAATGCCGACATACTTGGCCGTTAGAAACAGGCCGCGCCCCACCGGCTTGGACAGCGCGGCGGCGGCCGTCCCCGATGCGCATTCGCGGTGGACGGCCGCGCCGGCGGCGGCGCAGCCGAGCGCCAGCCCGAAAACCAGCAACGAGGCCAACCCGCCGTCCCGGGCCAGCCGCCCCTCCTCGCCGAAGGCGTGGAAATGGAAGAGGGGCGCGGCCGATGTCACGAGGACGGCGGCCAGCAGCACCAGCAGGGCCGCAGGCTCCTGAAGCGCCTCGATGAACGTGGTCCGGACAATCGCCCGGAATGAACGGAAGCGGTCAGACATCATCACCCTACATTCCGAAAACCGGGCGGGTGCTCGCTTTTCGGATTTCCTTCTCGTCAGCCCAGACGATCTCGCCCGTCTTGAGGTCTTTCAGGATCATCGAGAACTTGTAGTACTGGTCGAGTGTCCGGCCCGAAACGTTCTTGATCTCAGAAAGCGTTCCGGTGAGGTACATGTCGAGCGCCGTCTGCTGGCCGGCCTTGACCGCCTTCGAGGCGTCCACCAGCCCGAGCGTGTTTTCCTGGTCAATCCGCGCGATGTCGGTGCCGACCGTGCCGGCCGAGGACCGGTCAACAAAGCGGAACAGTCCCGAACGCAGCAATTGCATGCGCACCGAATCGGTGATGCTGATCATGTCGATGTGCTGGGTCGAGCGATTCTTCATCGGCTCGATGTCCAGCACCGGCCGGCGGTCGCTGACAAACTCCTTGACACCGGGGGCGACGAGGAGCGACTCGACCATTTTTTCAACGGTGCGGCGCACATCCTGAGGTTCCAGTTTGGTCGTTGCCGCAGCGCGGTCGAGCGGAACTTCGCGGACGTTGGACGTGGTGCATCCGGTCATCAGGGTGACCAGCGCGAGGAACACGAGGCAGGAGGTGGATGTTTTCATGGCAGGGTTTCCTTATTCTGGGTTGTGGTGAGAGCGGTTATTCGGATTGGCTGGTTTCGCGGATGCGCAATTTGGACGACACGGCGGCCGCCGAATTGGCGACGCCGGTGACGGTGACGGCATCGCGGCCTTCGAGAATCAGCGAGCGATACGGCTTCGTGTCGCCGTCGATCTCCATGCCGTTGGCGTCGAACCAGCAGATGCGGTAGTCAACCCGCACACGACCGTGACGCGTCGAGGCCAGCGAAATGTGGACGCGCTGCAGCCCGTTCACGGTGTCGTAAGTGACGCCGGTGACGTCGATGCGGCGCGCCAGACGGGTGTTGTCCTCGTGGATCAGCGTGGCACTCGTGAGGTGGTCGGTCTTGACCACGGTTCCTGCGGTGTCTGCACAGCCCGTCAGGCCGATGAGCCCCGCAGCGAACGCCGCAGAGAGGGCGATGTGTTTTACGGTTTTCATGGTGTGCATCCTTTCGTGTGTGGGGTGTTAGGGTTGAGAGAGAAGCCGTTGATAGACTGGCGGCTCGCCCGATCCGGCCAGCGGCGCGGTGGCGACGCAGCGGAAGCCCCCCGGATCAGCCAGCCAGATCAGGCGCGTTTCGCCGGCGGTCACCGTCACAGGCGCCTCCAGGACGGCGCCGGTCGCGGTGTTGCGGAAGCGAAGGGTGTGTGGCCCGGGTTCCACCGGTCCGCGGTACAGGTGGGTGACCATGGGGATCAGGTACCACGCGCGTGTGTCCGAGGTGGTCGCCAGCGACGAGGCCGCATTGGCGAGCATCACGCTGTATTTCATGTAGTCGTTCCCCGAATGATTGGCTAGCTGTTGCGCCGCGACACGGGTAGCCGCGCGCGTGACGTTACGGATGACCACGCCCGGGATCTTGTCCCGCAAATCCCGGTACGCCAGCGATTGCAGGTAGACTGCGGGCGCGGTCGTACCCACCGCCGCGCCATCGGCGGTGATCTCCAGTGGCGCAGGCATGTAGACGGGATCGTCGTAGTAGGGGAAGTCGACCGCAACCAGCGTCAGTCCGATCGGAATCGGAATCTTCACCGTCAGCCGTCGCGAAATCAACCCCTCCTCATAGAGCACCACGATTTCGGTCTGCGAACGGGCGAGTGTGGCCGCATCAATGTGGTGTTGCGCCGCCAGCGCCTCAAACGTCTGCGTGTCCTGCGTTTTGATCAGCCGGAAGAAATCGCGCATGACCGTCGGGTTCTGGGGTACGAGCTCCCAGGCCTTGCGGTAACTCAGCGCGGCATTCGCCGCATCCCCCTGCGCCTCGAACATCAGTCCGCAGAAATACCACGCCAGCCCATTCTCATACGAACTGCGCGTCCGCGCGAGCACCGGCGCCATGGACGCAAATTTGTTCGTGACAGCTCCCATGGCTTTCTCGTGCGACGCATCGGCCTCCTGCTGCGCCTTTTCCACCTCTTTCGCGTAGCGCTCGGCGATCTGATCCTGGGCGAAGACGGTGCGGCGGGCCTCGACGCCGGCCCCTTCGCGGTCCCCGGCAAAGAGGTAGTTGAGTGTCTGATAGTGGAGGGTCTGGATCAGCTCGTAGGGCGCCGGCTCATAGGTGCGGACCGTGTCGTCGGCAACGGTGGATGCGACCACCGCCGCGCCCATTGCGCCGACCTTGACCACCGGGCCGGACTCGGTCTCGGTGATCATCCGGTCCAGCACGGTGGCAAATTCGGCGCGGCTGCCGGCGAAATCGCCGGTGAGCATCTTGACCCGGCCGCACTCGATGCGGCCCAGTTGCTGGTCGCTGCGCGACTGCTTGAGTGCGTCGGACCACGCCAGCGCGACGGAGGAATCGCCGGCTTGAAGCGCGGTGATGGCGGTGAGCGCTTTCGAGCTGTGGGTCGTGCAGCCGGTCAGGCCCCACACGGCAACCCACGCGACCCATGCCAGCGACGACAGGCGTTTGAATCGGCTTGACATATGCATGTCTTCGCGTTAATCGGGAACGATCGTGGTGACGGTGGTCCCGGCCTTGCTACCGATGGAGACATCGCGCCAGGCCGCCGTGTCAAAATTGACCTTCACGCCCTTCTGTGCGAGGGCCTCGGCGTAGGTCACGGCCGCCAGCGCGCGGAAACGCTCCAGCGACTGATACCGCTGCAGGCCGGCATCCGAAAGTTCCAGCGCCACGCGGAAGGCCGAGCCCTCCTGGATGTTCACCGTCTGCTGCCAGTCTTTCATCCACGGGCGGGAGATGCGGAGCTGATGCAGACCCGGCGCGCAGGAGAAGGTTCCCGGTGACGACCCCACCGCCGCGCCGTCCAACTCGACCGTGACGCCGCCGACCAGACGGCGCATCTCGCCCAGCAGCTCGTTGGGCGCGCGGACCCCCGACTCCAGCCCCTGGATCAACTCATCCACGGTCGTGGTGACCGTGAACGTCACCAAACCAACGGCCGCCGCAGCGGGCCTCCACGTGGTGGCCTTGGCGGCGATTGAGGCCCCGGCCTCCTGGGCCCAGACATCCAGCAGATCATTGTAATACGCGGTGGCATTCGCGCCCTCGGCGCTCTCCGCAGGCACTGGCGCGCGGCGTGTCCAGTTTTCGCCGTAAACCGAGGCACCCGTCGCGGCGTCGCTCACCTTGACCGACATCCGCAGGGTGAAGGTGACCACCGGTTGATCGCCCACCTTTCGCGTTGCACGGTCCGCGCCAATCACCGAGGCCGTCATGAGATAATCGACCCCCAGCATTTGCGCCACGCGCACGGCCGAACCGCCCGTGAAGACGCCGCTGACCAAGCCCGCTCGCTCATCCTCGGAGGTCACCTTGAACCGGTTGAAGCCTTCGGCGATCTCGGCCTTGTCAAGCACGATCAGCCCCGCGCCGGCCAGCTCGGCGCCCAGGCGGTCCCGCACGCCATCCACCAGATCGTCCAGCCCGGCTGTCTGGGTCTGGTTTTTCACAAAGATGGCGATCTTGGAATGAGCCGCCGGTTGGGGTCTGGCCGCCAGCGTCGCGGACCGCTGCGCATCAATCGACACAATGTCCATCCCGGGATTGGCCGCCTGAATCCGCTCCTTGAACGCTTTTAATTCAGCCGATTCTTCGGGTTTAACGGCCTCGCTGACCGTCACGCCCTGCGCGGCCGCGCGCACGCCGATAAGCCCCGCTGCCGCCAGCACCAGAAGACTGCACAGATGTGTGTTTCTCATCACGTCACCTCAGAAGTAAAAGTTGATCACCGGAACAAACGGAATGTCGTTGTCCTGAATCACATTGATCACGCCGATCTGAACGCCGATCAGGGTGCGCGTCACATTGATGACGCCGATTTGCAACCCGTCCACATGATCGGCGCCGTTGAAGCCGCCAATCTGGAGCACGCTGGCCCGCTCGGCGTAGTTGACCGCGCCGATCTGAAGCCCGTTGAGCGTGCTCCCGGCGGTGTTCACCAGTCCGGCCTGGAACCCCATGGCGGGGCCGTCGCTGATGTTGGCGATGCCGCCCACTTGCAAGGCTTTCGTCGTGCCCTTCACGTGATTGACCAGCCCCACATCAAGACCGTAAAGATCGCGGCACACCCCGTAAATCAGATTGATTCGAAGGCCGTAAACATCCCAATCAGGTGAAGGAACCTGAGCGGGAGCGATGAGGCTGAACATGAGGGGCGAAACCCCGGCCGATTCAGGCGTCGGCGACCCATCCAGCGCCAGCGCCCGCATGCCGGCGCAAGCCAGCATCGCAACACACACCCGTATGGCCTGTTTGATTCTCATCGAGACCTCCTGTTTTGTAGGACCCCTCACTTCGCTACGGACGCGTCGCCCTGGACGCCCCGCGTATCCGGAGCAGCGGCACACGCCGCACCCACATACGACGCCAGAAGTATGCCACGTTTCCGCGCGGGTGTCCACCCCACACACACGCGAGAAGGATTGACGTTCAGACCGCGTCTGTCGCATACTCTGCGGCTCACTCCAAGCAAGGAAACGACTATGCAAACAATCGCGCTGAATGACGTCTGGCAACTTCTGGAAAAACCGTTGATCGCAAGCGGTGACGAGCCTGTGCCGGCCGCCGCAGAGTGGGCTGCGGCGATTCCGGCCGTCGTCCCCGGCGAGGTGCACCTGGACCTGCTGCGCCAGGGGCGGATCACCGAGCCGCTCTATGATCGAAATGCCCCGAATTGCGCCTGGGTCGAGGACCGGTCCTGGTGGTACCGTCGCTCTTTTCAATTCGCCGGCGCGCCCGGTCGGCGCGTCGAGCTGGTCTGCGAGGGGCTGGATTACCAGGCGAGGCTCTGGCTCAATGGCGTTCCGATCGGCCGCGCCGCCAACGCCCTGATCGCGCATCGCTTTGACGTAACACACGCCCTGTGCCCCGGTGAAAACACGCTGCTGATTCGCTTGGACGCCGGTGTGGCGGAGGCGCAAAACAAGCCGCGGGCGAAATACGGACAGGGCGCTCACGAGAGCATCTGGACGCGCAAGGCGGCCTATACCTTCGGATGGGACTGGGCGCCGCGGCTGGTCAACTGCGGTATCTGGCGGCCGGTGCGGCTGGAGATCCTCGACCCCGTGGCGTTGCGCGATGTCTGGGTCCGTACCCGGCTCGTCGGCAAGGGCCGCGCGATTGTGACGGTCGCCGCCGAGATCGAGAACGTGACGGACGCCCCGGCGGACGCCACGCTGACGCTGACTATTCCCGGCGTCGGCGAGCGGACGCTGCCGGTCGCTGCCGTGGCGCCGGGCCGGCGCTGCATCGAGACCGCGTTCGAAGTGGCGCGCCCGCGCCTCTGGTGGCCACGCCCGCTGGGCAAGCCAAACCTGTACACGCTCGAGACGCGGCTGCTTCACGGGGGCGCGACCTGCGCGACACGCACCACGCGCTTTGGCATCCGCGAGATCACCCTCGCGCAGGAGCCGAACCCCGCCGTCCCCGGAGGCCAGACGTTTACGTTCGTGGTTAATGGCGAGAAATGCTTCATCAATGGGGCGAATTGGGCGCCGTCCGACGGTATCCCCGCACGGATCACGCCGGAGCGGCGCACGCATCTGCTGACGCTGGTCCGCGATGCCCACATCAATATGTTGCGGGTCTGGGGCGGCGGTATCTTTGAAGAAGACGATTTCTATGACTATTGCGATGCGAACGGCATTCTGCTGTGGCATGACTTCATGATGGCCTGCTTTATCTATCCCGGCGACGACGCAGGCTTTCGCCAGCAGATGGCCGACGAGCTCGCAGTGGCCGTTCCGCGCCTCCGTAACCACCCCTCCATCGCCGTGTGGTGCGGCAGCAATGAATCGGACTGGGCGTTCGATAACAATTGGTATCCCGGCTGCGAGGCCAACACAAGCCTGGTTCTGGAGCATGAGCTGATTCCCGGTCTGATGAAAAGCCTCGATCCGGACCGGCCCTACCGGCCGACGAGCCCCTTCGGCGGCAAGGATGTCAACGACGAGGACCAGGGCGATCAGCACTGGTGGTCGGTGAGCATCGCCACGGGCGGCAATGACCCGATTGACTACCGCAACTACCGGCGGGCGCACTGCACGTTCAACTCGGAGTATGGATATTTCGGTATGCCCGCGCTGGAATCTATCCATGATTACCTGCCCGAGGACCAGCGGACCGTGGACTCCGAGGGCTTCCGCCTGCATACGAACCGCCACGGCTTTATGGAGAAGGGGCAGAAGGGTCAGATCAAGGTCTTTGCCGCGATTGATTTGCTGGCGGGGAACTCGGCGTCCATGACCCTGGAACAGCTCGTCGAGGCCTCTCAATTGCTGCAGGCCGAGGCGCTGAAAACCGCCACCGAACAGGCGCGCCGGCGGAAGTTTGATTGCGGCGGCAGCATGTTCTGGATGTTTCCGGACTCCTGGGGCGAGATCGGGTGGTCCGTCGTGGATTACTATCTGCGCAAGAAGGCGTCCTATGATTATGTCCGCCGGGCCAGCGCGCCGGTGCTTGTGTCCATCAAGGAGGAGGAATGCGGCGTCTCCACGTGGGTAGTCAACGACACCCGCGCCCGTGTCACGGGCACGCTGGAGTGTACGCTGATGTCGTTCGACGGGCAGGTCCGGTCGCGGACGTCGCAGGCCGTCGTCATACGCAAGAATGCGTCGGTGCGTTGCGGTTTGGATCGGATGTCGCTGATGCGAAGCGGCGATTTTTACCACGCCCGGTTGAGCGGACCCGCAGGCGTGATCGCAGAGAACGTGTTCTTCTTCATGAACATCAAGTCCCTCAAGATGCCACCCGCAACGGTGCGCTCCGAGATCCTCTCGCGCGATTCGGGGTGCGCCGTGATGCGGCTCTTCACGGACGTGTTCGCTCACTTCGTTCGGGTTGACCCCCCTGCGGGGCTCGACACCGAGGACCGCTGTTTCGACATCCTGCCGGGCGGCTCGCGCGACATCGTCCTGCGCGGCGACCTGTCTTGCCTTGACGCCGTGCGCCTCCGTTGGCGCAATCGGGAATAACCCCTTGGGAGAAAGAAAATGACCCATCACGAGAACCTGAAGACCCCGGTGAGGCGTTACCGCCGGAAACCGGAGCCCGAGGCCCCCGGGCGCCCCAAACCCCGCGCGTGGTCCGCGAAGTGGATTGGGCGGCACCACATGATGTTCCGATATGCCGATCAGTTGCAGCCCGCGCCGCTCTACCGGCGGGAGTTCACGCTGGAGGGTCCGGTTCGGCAGGCGACGTTGCACATCTGCGGCTTGGGCTTTTACGTCGCGCGGATCAATGGGCAGCGGGTGGGTGACCAGGTGCTGGAGCCCGGGCCCTCGCAGTACGATCAACGGGTCCGCTACAGCACCCACGATGTCACGAGCCTGGTGCGCGCTGGCGCGAATGCCCTGGGCGTGATGCTCGGCACCGGCTGGTACAACGGACATACAGTCGCGTTTTGGAATCTGGACCGGGCGGTATGGCGGGATTACCCCAAGCTGATTCTTGAGTTGGAGGTGCAACTCGAGTCCGGCGCCACCGTTTGCCTGCACTCCGATGGCTCGTGGCGGGTTGTGGAAGGGCCGGTGCGTTTTGACGCTCTGCGCAATGGCGAACACTACGACGCCCGCGCCGAGCGTCCGGGGTGGGACACGCCGGGGTACAACGACAGCGCATGGGAGCAGGCCGTGATCGTGCCGGGCCCCGGCGGATTGCTGGAGCCGCAGGTGGCGCCGCCGTGCCGCGTCATGCAGACACTCACGCCGGTGGCGGTGCGCAGGCTGGCTTCAGGCGCGGCGGTCTACGACATGGGGCAGAACATGGCCGGCTGGGCGCAACTTCGGGTCAGCGGACCCGCCGGCACGGAGGTTGTCCTTCGCTACGCCGAGTCTTGCAACGCGGACGGCGATATTGACGTCCGCAAAATGAATCGCTTCGTCGTGAGCGGCGAATTCCAGACGGATCGCTACATTCTCAAGGGGCAGGGCGAGGAGATTTGGGAGCCTGGCTTCACCTACCACGGGTTTCAATACGTCCGCGTGGAGGGGTTGCCGGGCGAGCCGACCCTCGACACCCTTCGCGGACGCGTCGTGCATACGTCGTTCGACGCCATCGGCGGCGTGGAGACGTCCAGTGAAACGCTCAATCGGTTGCAAACGTGCACGCGATGGGCGTATATCGGCAACTTCGTGGGATTCCCCACCGATTGTCCGCACCGCGAGAAGAATGGCTGGACCGGGGATGCCCATCTCGCGGCCGAGACCGGGCTCTGGAATTTCGGGGCCGCCTCCGCCTATGGCGAGTGGCTCGACAGCATCGCGGATTGCCAGCGCCCGAGCGGGCAAATTCCCGCTATCGTGCCCTGCTCAGGCTGGGGGTACAATTGGGGCTCCGGACCGGCGTGGGACAGCGCGCTCATCCTGATTCCCTGGTACATCTATCTCTACACGGGCGACCGCTCGCACATCGACCGCCTGTATCCCGCCATGGCGCGCTACGTCGGGTATTTGGGGACGCTGGCCACAGACCACATCGTCCACTTCGGCCTGGGCGACTGGTGTTCGGTGGATCCGCGCACGGTTCCCTCGGGCATCACCTCCACGGCCTATTATTACGCCGACACCCGGCTGCTGGCGCGTTTCGCGCGGATGACGGGCAGCAAAAAGGATGCTGCGGCGTTCGAGGCGCTGGCCGTGCGCATTCGCCGCGCATTCAACGCCGCGTTCTATCGCGGCAACGGCGTGTATGCCGATGGCCAGATGACGGCGATGGCCTGCGCGGTCTATCAGGGACTGGTCGAGGACGACCAGCGGGCGGCCGTCGTGGCGCGGCTGGCGGAAGCGGTCGAGCGCAACAGCTACAAGGTGGAGTTCGGCATCCTCGGTGCCAAGTACGTGCCGCGCGTGCTGGCGGAGAACGGACGCGCCGATGTCGCGTTCAAGGTATTCACGCAACCGGAGCTTCCCGGCTGGGCCAACTGGCTGCGGCAGGGCGCGACCACCCTGCGCGAGAATTGGGACGGTAGCGACTCGCAGAACCACATCATGTTCGGCGACATCAGCGCATGCCTGTACCAGTATTTCGCCGGGATTATGCCGGACCCGGAACACCCGGGCTTCAGCGAGGTGACGGTGCGGCCGCAACCGGTCGAGGGGCTGGACGCGATGAGCGCCTGGCATCGGGCGCCGGCCGGCATCATCCGCTCCGCTTGGACGCGGGAGGCCGGCGGGATAACGTGTGACGTGACGCTGCCGGAGGGCGTCACCGGCATGTTGCATCTGCCCGACGGAACTCGCGTCGCCTTGGTTCCTGGCCACCAGCGCGCCTCGTGTCCGTCACGGTGACTGCAACGTCCCGATGAGGATTAGACGCTCGCTGGCGGGGTCTTGCCGTCCGGGCGCACGGGGCGCGTGGCGCGCGGAAAGATGGCCGACCGGAGGCCGACCACCACCAGATAGAGCGTCAGACCGCACAGAACCAGGCTGGCGCCGAAGAGGGTCGCGTTGCCAACAGGCGCTCCCGCCGCAGATGGGCCCGGGAGGAATTTGCGCAGGAGCAGGACGAGGCTGGCGCCCGTGGTGACGAGCATGAAGAGCGCGGGCCCGACAATATACCAGATCCGGCGGCCGCATCGGAGGAGCCAGAGGGCACCGAGCCCCAGGACAAACGCGGCCAGCAACTGGTTCGCGGTCGCAAACAAGCCCCACAAGGTCATGATGCCGCTGGAAAAGGAGAACCAGAGCATCAGCGCCACCGCGATGCCGGAGTTGACCCAGTAATGGCTGAGCACCCAAGCCAGGAGTGACGGGGGCTTCGGCGAGGACGATCCGGCGGGCGCCGCGGCCGTCTCCGGTCCCGGCAATAGCCCGTCGGCTCCGGCAGGCTCCAGTTCCCGATCCATCTGCGCGTCCTCAATGGCCGCCAGGCCAAACAGGGCACGCCAGACCTCCTCCAGCAGGTACCGCATCAACCGCACTGCGGTGTCCAGCGTCGTAACCAGAAAACCCTCGAGCAGGATCATGCCGCCGATTGCGCCGACCGCGATTGGAAGGCCAAAGGCGGCGCGGGAGGCGGAACCCACCGCCATGGCGAACCCGAGGATCGGGTTTCCGCCCGTCTTCAGTCCCGCCAAAGCCGGATGGACATCGGTCAGATAATCGGCGCGGCCCAGCCCCAGCAAGAGGACGCAGATGACGGTGATCGCCAGGATGCTCTCCAGCACCATGCCCCAGTACCCGATTCTTCTGGCTGCGGGTTCAGACACGAGCTGCTTGCAGGTGGTGCCACCGGCGCACAGGCTGTGAAATCCGCTCACCGCGCCACAGGCGACGGTAATGAACAGTCCCGGCCAGACAAACCCCAGCGCCCGTGATCCAGACGCCAGATCCAGCGCTGGCAGGGCCTCTTCCACCGGGATAGCGGTGCCGCGAAAAGCGGCCACAATCACGGTTGTCACGAGCAGGGTCAAGCCGATGTAGAGAATGTGGACGTTGATGAAATCCCGGCTTTGCAAAAACAGCCACACGGGCAGGCCAGCAGCCAGTAGCACGTAAACGGCTAGGACGATCTTCCACGTGTCGGCGGCAACCGAAACGGGAAAACACAAGCCGAAAACGATGCTGACGGCGCAGATGACAAGCGCCAGAACCGAGCACTTCCACACCGCCACGCGCCGCTTGATGTACAACCAGCCCACGAACGGGGCCAGCGCCGTGATCACGATGACGCTGGTGGAGGCAATGCCGCCGATGACCACCTGATCATGGATGGTGCGAAAGAGCGTCTGGCCGCCGCTAAGATCCAGCCGGCTGATCGGCACCAGGCTCACCAGCGCGGCGGCCGAGAGATTCAGGAAGGTCGCGCACACCAGCGCCAGCAGCAGCACCAGAAAGAGCACGAGCGCGACGAAGGGTCCGGTGCCCAGCAGGCGCCGGACCACCGTCGCCATCGATTGTCCGCTCATGCGGGTGGACATGAACGTGGCGAGGTAGTCATGCACGGCGCCGATGAGCATGCCTCCGAAGACAACCCACAAGACCGCCGGCAGCCATCCGTAGCAGACCGCGATCACCGGGCCGATGATCGGACCCGCGCCGGCAATGGAGGCGAAGTGATGGGCAAAGACAACCGGCGTCGGGGTCGGCACATAGTCATGGCCGTCGTTCAAGCGAACGGCCGGGGTGATCCGGTCCGGCTGTTCGCCCCAACTGCGCGCCAGAAAGGTCGAGTAGAGGTGACCACCCAGCACCAGAATCGTGATCGAGATCAGCAGAATCAGCAGGACCGTCACGTGCAGGCCTCCTCTCGAGCGTTTCCAGTCACCCCGGTCATCGCCCCTTTGTGAAGAAAGAAACAGGGCGGGGGCGTAAAAAAAGCGGCGCAATCGCGCCGCATCCGAACCCGCCGGATCGGGAGCCTGCGGCGATTCAGCCGTTTCGGCTCCGCAAACTGGTTGCCTCACTAGGATTTGAACCTAGACAAGCAGATCCAGAGTCTGCTGTGCTACCGTTACACCATGAGGCAAGGAAGGCTTCCCCGGATGCGAAACCGGCTGACAAGATAACGAACACGGCTCGAAAAGGCAAGGGTTTTCGGTAAAGACAAAAACCGCCGAATCTGTCATACTGGTAACCGCCTTTGAAGGAGCACCGAACCGGAAGGAGTCGAACCATGGCGGAACAGGGATTGCACACGCTGGCGCTGCATGCGGGACAACAGGCTGATCCGACGACGGGATCGCGCGCGGTTCCGATTTATCAGACCACCTCGTATGTGTTCAAGAGTTCGGATCATGCGGCCAATCTTTTCGCGCTGAAGGAACCCGGCAACATCTACACGCGGCTGATGAACCCGACCAACGATGTCTTCGAGCGGCGGGTCGCCGCCATCGAGGGCGGGACGGGCGCGCTGGCCGTCGCCTCGGGCCAGTCGGCCATCACCTACGCGCTCCTGGCGGTCACGCGGCCGGGGGATGAGATCATCGCGGGCAACAACCTCTACGGCGGAACCTATCAGCTCTTCAACCACACCTTCCCGCGGGTCCTGTGCCGGACGGTGCGCTTTGTCGATTCGCGCGAGCCTGAGGCATTCCGACGCGCAGTCACGCCCAAAACGCGCGCGATCTACATCGAGACCATCGGCAATCCCAAGCTCGATGTCCCCGATTTCGAGGCGATCGCCGCCATCGCCCGCGAGGCCGGGGTGCCTCTGATTGTGGACAACACCGTCGGCATCGGACTCGTCCGTCCCCTCGCGCATGGCGCCGACATCGTGGTGTGCTCCGCCACCAAGTACATCGGCGGACACGGCACCTCGCTCGGCGGCGTGATTGTGGACGGCGGCACGTTCCGCTGGAACAACAGCAAATTCCCCGAATTTACCGAACCCGACCCGAGTTATCACGGACTGGTCTACTGGGATGCCCTGGGGAACGTCCCGGGGGCGGGCAACATCGCCTTCATCACCAAGATCCGCGTCACGTTGCTGCGCGACATGGGCGCCGCGCTGAGCCCGTTCAACGCACACGAGTTTTTGCTGGGCATCGAGACGCTCCCCCTGCGTCAGCAGCGGCACTCGGCCAACGCCCTCGCCGTCGCCCGCTGGCTTCAGCGGCACCCGCGCGTGAGCTGGGTGACCTATCCCGGCCTGCCGGATGCGGCCGGCCACGCCGTCGCCGCAAAATACCTGAAGCGCGGCTTCGGCGGCCTGGTGGGCTTCGGCATCACGGGCGGCCTCGCGGCGGGCCGGGTGTTCATCGACTCGGTAAAACTCCTCTCGCACGTCGCCAACATCGGCGACGCCAAGACGCTGGTGATCCACCCCGCCTCGACCACCCACCAGCAGCTTACGCCGGAACAGCAGCAGGCCACGGGTGTCACCGCCGACTACATCCGCCTCTCCATCGGGTTGGAAGACGTCGAGGACATCATCGCCGACATCGCCCAGGCGCTGGAGAAGACGGTCGGCAAATCGTAGCCGCAGGCCGTGCGCCGTGCCACCATGGACCTCAGCCTGAATCTCGTTCTGATCTGTCCAGAGATCCCCCACAATACAGGGGCGATCGGAAGGCTCTGCGTCGGCTTGGACTGCGCCCTTCACCTGATTCGTCCGTTGGGGTTTCGGCTCACCGAAGCGGCTATCCGCCGTGCGGGGCTTGATTACTGGCCGCACCTGCGCCTGACCGTCCATGATTCGTGGGAGGCCTACCTCGCGTCGACCCGGCCGACTCGCCTCTTCTTCGCCAGCACGCGCGGCAGCCGCTCGCTCTACGACTGCGTGTTCCGGTCCGGCGATCATCTGGCCTTTGGCAACGAGAGCAGCGGGCTGCCCGAACCGTTCTACGCCCGCTACGCCGACAGCCTCATGCAAATCCCCATGCCCGGTCCGCACGCGCGGAGCCTCAACCTCGCCAACGCCGCCGCCATCGTCGCCTATGAGGCCTTTCGCCAAATCGCCCATCCACCCCCAGGTTAAGAAAAGCAGAAAGCAGAAAGCAGAAAACGGAAAGCTGAAAGGGATGCGCGAAGCGGGTAGGGCGCGGCGTCTCCGCCGCGCCGCTGATCACGGAAAATGCCCAAAAAATGCCCATTCCTGCCTCCTTCTCTCCAGTTTACCCCCCATTTTTCAGCCTCACCCACAGGGCGGTGAAAAAATAATGAAAAAATAATGATACTAAACGATTGACATA